>JAAFJQ010000173.1 GCA_013298185.1 Deinococcales bacterium | reverse complement strand
CGGGATTCTAGCAAACGGTGGCAAAAGCCTGATTTTTGAAGGCGCTCCCAATTACCCGCATCCCGGGCGCTTATGGGAAATCATTGAAAAACACCAAGCCACAATTCTGTACACCGCCCCAACCGCAATTCGCAGCTTTATGCGCGGCGGCGATGAACACCCAAACCGCTTTGACCTCTCGAGCCTGCGCTTGCTCGGCACGGTGGGCGAACCAATCAACCCCGAAGCATGGTTGTGGTATCACCGTGTGATAGGCAAGGAAAAACTGCCAATTATAGACACATGGTGGCAAACCGAAACGGGCAGCATGATGATTACCACCATCCCCGGCGCTCATGACACCAAACCCGGCAGCGCTGGCTTACCAATGTTTGGCGTAGATGCCGCAATAGTGGACAAAGAAGGCAATGAACTCGGAGCAAACGAAGGTGGTTTCCTTGTGATTCGCAAACCCTTCCCAAGTATGCTGCGAACCATTTACGGCGATGATGAACGCTTCAAACGCCAATACTTTGGTGAAATCCCCAATGTCTACTTTGCAGGCGATGGCGCTCGCCGCGACGAGGACGGTTATTTCACGATTGTCGGGCGTATAGACGATGTGCTGAACGTCTCGGGACACCGCCTAGGCACAATGGAAGTCGAAAGCGCCTTGGTTTCCCACCCAAGCGTGGCTGAAAGTGCTGTGGTTGGTCGCCCAGACCCAATCAAAGGCGAGGGGATTATTGCTTTTGTAACCCTAAAAACTGGCAAATCCGCCACGTCCGAAGAACTCCGCGCTCATGTCACCAAAGAAATTGGGGCTATTGCTCGCCCCGACGAGATTAAATTCACCGATGCGCTGCCCAAAACCCGAAGTGGAAAAATCATGCGCCGATTGCTACGGCAAATTGCCTCGGGTCAAGCCATGAGCGGCGATACCAGCACCCTCGAGGATGTCGGCGTGGTGCAAAAGCTCCAAGCCGCCGCCGATGAAGAATAAGAGATCATTCAAAAACCAGCCTCGAGACACGAAATTGGTTTTTCCACGCTCAGGCTATCGGCGTGATGCAAAAGCTCATCTTGGCACAGAGGATTGTTATTTTCTGACCTTCGCGTAAAATTGAGTCATGCTGACCTCCATTACCATCAATAAATCGCTGTTGCAAACCTTGGATCAAATTCGCAAACAGCCTACACGAATCGCAAACTTGAGCTAAATCAGTCAACCAAACAACAAAAACCACAAGCCTTGTCAGCTTGCGTCAGTGGTTTTTTGGCTAAAATCATATTCTTTCACCTCGATTTCAAGCGCTTCTAGCGCTCGTTTCATCGTAACGTAACCCAATTGGTCATGAACCAAAAGTTCAACCCTATTTGCAGTGGTCACGACAATTGCTTCACAATAGCTCGAGCCACCAGCACAGGAGCATCCTGTTAAACTCTTCTATGCCGCCTCGAGCCAAACCATCCATCGCACCACTTGAGTTGCTATCCGATATTCGCAACTTGATCGAACAAGCCCGTCATCAAGCTGTTTTAGCAGTCAATGCAGAACTGAGCTTGTTGTACTGGAATGTGGGTACTCGAATCAACCAAGAAGTGCTGAAGAACACCCGTGCCGAGTACGGCAAGCAAATTATCAAGCACTTGGCGGATTCGCTGATGCTCGAGTATGGCAGTGGTTGGAGTGCCGCGCAACTTCGTCATTGCTTGCAATTTGCAAAGATTTTCCCAGATGCCCAGATTGTCTCCGCACTGCGGAGACAATTAAGCTGGACAAAAATCAAAACGCTTCTCTACATCAAAGACGACTTAAAACGCTCTTTTTACCTCGAGATGACCAAGCTCGAAAACTGGTCTTCGAGACAATTACAAGAACGCATCAATTCCCAACTCTTTGAACGCACTGCCCTATCCAAAAAGCCCGAGGAAACCATTCGTACTGACCTCGAGCAACTGCGCCAAACCAAAAGAGTCACACCTGAAATCCTCCTCAAAGACCCGTATATCCTCGATTTTCTTGGCTTAAAAGATCGTTACCTTGAGAAAGACCTCGAAGATGCCATCCTGCGCGAAATTGAATTGTTTTTACTCGAGTTAGGCGCAGGTTTTACTTTTGTGGCTCGTCAAAAACGCATCACTTTGGACAACGAAGATTTTTACATTGACCTGCTTTTGTTTAACCGTAAATTGCAACGCTTGGTGCTGGTTGAATTAAAACTCGGGGATTTTCAAGCTGCTGACAAAGGGCAAGTCGAGTTGTACTTGCGTTACCTTGCTAAGTACGAGCAAGAACCCCATGAACAAACCCCACTGGCAATCATTCTCTGCACAGGCAAAAAACAAGAACAAATCGAACTCCTCGAGTTAGACAAAAGTGGAATTCATGTTGCCGAGTACCTGACAGAGTTGCCACCTCGAGCTTTGTTGATGCAAAAACTCGTGCAGTCACTCGAGGCTGCCAAAGAGCGTTTGGGAAACGCGGATTGATGCTCGTCGCTTCGCATCAAGAACCTTGTATCCGCTTTGCGGTGAAAAGCCGAGGGCAAAAGCTCGAGCAGGGAATTATCAAATTGTGCTGGGTTTTCAAGCGCCGAAACACTGGACACAGGTTTTGCGATTGGGCAAGAAAATTTGATCTCGAGATAAGGAGAATCCTGCTTCGTGCTGTAAGCGCAGCCGCTCGAGCGAGGGCAACAAGCAAAAGGCAATTCGAGAAACAGAAAAGGCGGGCGTAGCCCGCCCTACACGCTACTCGCTTCATATGAAGATTTTCAAAAAATAGTAAACCCGTAGCCTGTTTTGCCGATTTTCTTTGAGACAATCATTTTAGGTTGAATTTCAATATTTTGAACCCCTGCCTGATAAACGATATTTCTATGAATACTCTCAAAAGAGTCTTCGTTATGCACTCCCAAGCACCAAACACTGCGGATGTCAAATTCTGAGGTTCTGATTGACCACATCTTTTTGATGTCTTTAAGCATGGCAACAATACATGACACGGGTGAGTCGATTTGCTTAAGTTCTAAAGCAAGCTGCGAGTGCTTACGCTTCTGGTGAATTATGAAATCAACGGCACATTTTTGCTGAGCTTTTGCAATACGTTGGTCAAGTGTATATGGAGACTCACGTCCCCAACTTTTGACCTCTTCATATTTTCTTAGAAACACAGAAAACTCAATCTGAAGCCACTTTTCCCATCCAGAGATATTTTCTTCTCGAATAACCATCAGGGTTTTCCGAATGTGCATTTGCTTAAAGAATTCCTCGGCTAAGGTATTCAAAAATTCCAGATCACGTAATTCTGATGACATTGAACGGGCAGTATACAAAAATTTCTAAAAAGTGTGGTTTAAGAATTTCTTAGTGCTTAAAGCCCCAAAACAGAAACAAAAAAGTCTCGAGACCAAAATCTCGAGACTTAAAACCAACTTTAATCTTACGCGCTGACTTCGTGACTAACCAATTCAATCAACGCAAGCGGTGCGCTGTCGCCTTTGCGAATGCCTGTTTTCAGGATTCGGGTGTACCCACCTGCGCGGTTGGCAAGGGCTGGTGCAATTTCATCAAACAATTTTTTCAGCACATCTTTGTCTTTGATGTCCGCGCCAACAATGCGGCGGTTGTGCAATGTGCCACCTTTGGCGGTGGTGATTAAACTCTCCACGTATGGGCGGAGTTCCTTGGCTTTGGCAAGGGTTGTTTCGATTCGCCCGTGGCGCAAGAGCGCGGTGGCTTGTGCGGTGGCTAGGGCGCGGCGGTGGCTCGAGGAGCGGCTTAAGCGCCGTCCTGCTACTTGGTGTCTCATGGTGTTGCTCCTGTCCCAACTTTGTTTTCTTCCCTCTTTGGTGTTTCTCGAGGGTTGGGGTGAATGGTCGCGCTAGAAAAGCACGTCTTGGAGTCTTATGGTTTAAGCTCGAGTCCGCTCATGGCAAGTTGCTTCTTGATTTCATCAAGACTGCGCTCGCCGATGCCCGGAACTTTCTTCAAGTCTTTTTCGGATAAACTGGTCAAGGCTGCCACACTGTCCACGCCTTCTTCTTTGAGGCTGTGCAGTGTACGGGTGGTTAGCCCTAGTCCCTCGAGCGTCATGCCGTTGTCGTTGCCTGTGGCTTCGATCACGACTTTGCTGATCAGCTTCTCGCGTGGGGCTGGCGCTTCGGCTGGAATCACTGCTTTGGGAATTTCCACGGGGCGCACTGGTGCAACCGGAGCGGCTAATTTCTCGGCGCTCGAGAACACATCAAGCTGAGCGCGAAGAAGCGCCACGGCTTGCTCGAGGGCGCTGTCTGGGGTGATGCTACCATCGGTCCAGATTCGCAAAATCAGGCGGTCAAGGTCGGTTTGTTGTCCCACGCGGGTGTCTTCGACATGGTACGCGACTCGAGAAATCGGGGTGTAGACCGCGTCAACGGGCATGGAGTTGATACGGTCTTTGGTGTTGTGGCGCTCGGATGGCACGTAACCCACGCCTTCTTCGACGCGGATTTCCATGACCAACTTGCCGCCCTTACCAAGCGTGCAAATGTACTGGTCTGGGTTGACAATCTCGGCATCGGATGGCACATCCAAATCCTTAGCAAAAATCTGCTTAGGACCTTCAGCACGGATGCTCAAGGTTTTTGGTCCACCCGAGTGGAACTTCACAACCAATTGCTTTAAGTTCAGAATAATATGGATGACATCTTCAGTCACGCCATTGATGGTGCTAAATTCGTGCAGCACATCCTCGATATAAACACTGGTGACGGCTGTACCGGGGATGCTCGAGAGCAAAATGCGGCGCAGTGGATTGCCAATGGTCACACCATAACCGCGTTGAAGCGGTTCGAGGACGAATTCGCCGTAATCGGAGGTGGTTTTTGCGGTGAGGCGGGGTTTAAATTCCACATTGCCTCCATCTGACAGTCTCGAGGTAGATGTTGGTGTAAAAGTCGGTGCGCGGGGCTTGCACCTCGAGGGTCATGGGGTTTGAAAGAGGGCGGAGGGGGCTTTGGGCTTTGAGCTATGAGCTATGAGCTTTGAGGGGCTTTTCGGGCTTTGGGCTTTGAGCTATGGGTTATAGGGCTTAAGCGGTAGGCTTTGGCTGGACTCATAGCTCATAGCTCTCTACCTCATAGCTCAACGGCTGTAATACTCAACCACGAATTGCTCGTTGACTGGAATCACCAAGTCTTCTCGAGCTGGTAAACGATCAAATTTACCTTCGAGTTTTTCGGCATCAAACGAAACCCAGTTTGGGGTGCGGCGGCGCTTGCTGGCTTCGGCGTTTTCTTTGATGAACAGCAAGGTCTTGCTGCCTTCTTTAACGCTAATGACATCACCGGGTTTGACACGGTAGCTTGGGATGGTGACGCGCTTGCCGTTGACGCGGATGTGGTCGTGTCCGACAAATTGACGGGCTTGACGGCGGGTGGTGGCGATGCCCATGCGGTACACAACGTTATCCAAGCGGCTCTCGAGGAGTTGAATAAAAATTGTACCAGTCACGCCGACGCGGTTGGCGGCTTCGCCGAAGAGGTTACGGAATGGCTTTTCGGACATGCCGTAAATGCGGATCAGCTTTTGCTTTTCGCGCAGACGAACGCTGAAGTCGCTCGGGCGACCTTTTCTCCGCGCACCGTGTTGACCGGGCGGGTTTTCGCGTTTGGCAAGGTATTTGGCTACTTTGTCAGAATCAAAAAGATTGACTCCTTCGCGGCGGCAGAGTTTAATTGCGGGTCCAGTATAGCGAGCCATTACAACCTCATCTTCTTTCGCGCACGGCAACCGTTGTGCGGTACGGGAGTATCATCCATGATCGAACGAACATCTAAACCACTGGCTTGAATCGCACGGATGGCTTGTTCGCGCCCCGAGCCTGTACCGCGCACAACCACATCAACAATGGTCATGCCCATGCCTTGGGCTTTCTTGGCAGCGTCAGCAGCCGCAAGTTGAGCAGCGTAAGGCGTGCCCTTCTTGCTGCCTTTGTAACCAATGGTACCGCCGCTGCTCCAAGCAACTGGGTTGCCTGCGGTGTCCGCGATGGTGACAATGGTGTTGTTGTACGAAGCGTTGATGTACGCTTTGCCGCTTGGGATATTGCGGCGTTTGGCTTTTGGAGCCTTTCCTTTAGCAGGTTTCGCCATGATTACTTCCTCGCGGCTTTCTTCTTACCAGCCACGGTCTTACGAGGACCTTTGCGGGTACGAGAGTTGGTTTTGGTTCGCTGACCACGAACAGGTAAGCCCTTACGGTGACGCAAGCCACGGTAGCTTCCAATGTCCATCAAGCGCTTGATGTTCTGACCGATTTCACTCTTCAAGTCGCCTTCGACTTTGTAGTTCTTCTCGATGTAATCACGCAACTTGGTTTGTTCAGCTTCGGTTAATGCCTTGACTCGAGTATTCGGGTTGATGCCCGTCGCCTCGAGAACTTCTTGGGAGCGGGTTAAGCCGATACCAAAAAGGTAAGTCAATGCAATTTCAACACGCTTTTCGCGTGGTAAATCCACACCACTAATACGCGCCATGTTTAACCCTGCCTCTGCTTATGATTGGGGTCTTTGCAAATCACATAGACCACACCGTGACGGCGAACCACTTTGCAGTTATCGCACATCTTTTTAACACTTGCCCTGACTTTCACGATTTTCCTCCTCGCGCCGCCGTTTGTTTGGCTTTCACCTTAGCAGCGCTCGACAGCCATACCGCACTGTCTATTTGGACTAAATTTGGGGGTGGCATTTCCTGCCAATAAAAAAGAGTTCCCTATTTCTAAACACAACACAAGCTCCGAAACGAGTTCAGAGCGGACGAGCCTACCATCTTTTTTCTAAAATTTCAAAGTACCTAATCAAGTGACAACCAAAATCCTAAACTCGAGAAAACAATTGCTAAAAAAACTAATCCAAATAATGCTTATCGAGCGGCACAGTCACAACTTTTCCTTGTTCTAGTTCCTCGAGCGCTTTGTATAACTGCTTGGCGGTTTTGGGATTCGAGAGCAAAAATTCGGTTTCTTGAATTGACCTATATTCTGCGTAAGACATCAAAATGGCTTGTTCGCCATTATCAGTCGTCAGAATCGTTTGACTGGCTTCTGCCACAACATCATGCACCACTTGCTCGAGGTTGGTTTGGGCTTCACGCACAGTCAAAGTGGTCATTTCATGTCCTTACTTGCGGTAGACAATCCGACCCTTGCTTGGATCGTACTTACTGATCTCGAGAACCACACGGTCACCGGGCAGAATCCGAATGTAATTCATCCGCATTTTACCAGAGACGTAGCTCAGCAGATCGTGTCCGCTGTCTAATTTAACCATGAACGTGGTGTTTGGTAACGCCTCGAGAATCGTGCCTTCGGTGCGAATCACATCTTCGGCTTTTTCTTGGCGTTTTGCGTCTTTGGCTTCGCGTGATGCGCCGGGTTTGCTGCTGCGGTTTCTTCCTGCCATTGATCCTCCGTCTTGCGGGTTATAGGTCGTACCCCGCCTGAACGGGTTGCTTGAGTAAGCCTTACGATTCTGACTGATTCTAGGTGTATAGATGTCCCGAATTCAGTTACAGCGTTTGTCAGTGTCTTTTAAAAATTACTCTTGTGAACCGGACCCCAAGGCACATGTTTTGGTAAGGTCAGCACCCGAGGACCTTTTTCGGTAATGGCGATGGTGTGTTCAATCTGAGCGCTTAAACTGCCATCCTTGGTTTTGGCTGTCCATTTATCCTCGAGAACCACCACTTCGGTACGTCCAACCGTGACCATCGGCTCGAGGGCAAAAGTCATTCCGGGTTTGAGGACAGGACCCTTACCGGGTTGACCCCAATTTGGCACTTGTGGTTCTTCGTGCATTTTACGCCCAACGCCATGTCCGACAAATTCGCGCACCACCGAAAAACCAGCTTGTTCAACGGTTTTCTGTACCGCCCAAGAAACATCGCCTAAGCGCCGCCCTGTTTGCGCGGCTTTGATCCCCGCCCAAAGCGCGGCATCTGTGACCTCGAGCAGTTTTTTGGCTATCGGTGAGATGTTACCCACGCCGTATGAACGCGCACTGTCCGCCACCCATCCCTTGTAATGCAAACCGATGTCCACGCTGATGATGTCACCGTTTCGCAGTTTTTGCCCACTGGGAATGCCATGCACAATCACATCATTGATGCTCGAGTTGATCGTGGCAGGAAAGCCGTTGTAGCCCAAAAAAGCTGGACGAGCGCCAAACTCGAGAATCGCGTTCTCGGCAATGTCGTTTAGTTGCTTGGTGGTGATGCCCTCAGCCACAGCCGATTGTACAAGGTCATGAACTTTATACAGAATTTCACCGGCGGCTGCCATCAGCTCGAGTTCATTGGGGCGCTTATAAATAATGGACATGAACCTAAACCACCGACTTCAATCTCGAGTAAACCTCGTCAGGTGTCCCAAGCCCAGAAATGGGTTTGACATGCCCTCGAGCCGCGTAAAAATCAATCAAAGGCTGAGTCTTCTCGAGGTACACCTTGAAGCGATTACGAATCGTTTCAGGATTATCATCATCGCGCCCTTCGATCTTGGCTCGCTCGAGCAAACGCTCAACCAGTTCATCTTCAGGCACTTCCAAAAGCGGTGCGCTCGAGACAGGAGCGCTCAGTTCCTCGAGCAGCATTTCAAGCGCCTTGGCTTGAGCGCTGGTGCGCGGAAAACCATCAAAAATCACACGAATGCTATCCATCGAAGACAGCTTCTCACGAATCATCGCAATCACAATTTCATCCGAGACCAAATCCCCAGCCGCCAGAATCGGTTCAACCAGCAAACCAAGCGGTGTGCCTCGAGCAATGTTATCGCGCAGCATCTCACCCGTGGAAAGCTGAACCAAACCCAACTCAGCCGCGAGGCGCTTGGCTTGCGTTCCCTTGCCAGCCCCGGGAGGTCCTAAGAAAATAATGACTTAGGACCTCCCGG
>JAAFJQ010000172.1 GCA_013298185.1 Deinococcales bacterium | reverse complement strand
GCTTGTGCCGCGCATGTGGACGGAGAACATGCTCTCGAGCCAACGCATCCGCCAGAGCATCGGTGCGGATTACTTAACCGTCAACTCGAGCGACGCGCAAAAAATGGGTGTCCGCGAAGGCTTTACCTTAGAAGTCGAAGTCAACGGCAAACCTCGAGCCGTGACCGTGCGCGTAGATGATGCCGTCGCAGCGCCGACCCTACCCGCTTTGAATGGTGATTTGTCTGGAGCGCTCTCGAGTGTCAAAATAGCAGTTGCAGCAGGAGGGAACGATTGAGATGACAACCATGCAAAAAGTGCTTGAAGAGGTTCAAAAGTCAAACCCAGTGCAACTCGAGGAAATTCAAGCCTTGCTACAAAAGCAAAAACGTGAACGCTTAAAAGCAGCAGCCCAAGCCCTTGCAACCAGCACTGAAGAAGAAGCACAAGTGTTCCTCGCTAATGTACAAAGTCGCCCTTGGATTTAGAAAGTAGTTCATGTGTTAAATCGTCAATGAAAGAAGTCTTTGATTCGCGTGAAAGGTTAATCCTATGAAAAAATATCAAACAGTTTTAGTATTATTTCTTTTTGTTTTTTTACAGGGTTTATTTTCAGCTAATTATGCAAATTCGACCGTAAATTACATTAGTAATATTGAATTATTTAAGTATGATGGAGCTTATGGCGTGGCTTTTACTATGAAAATGCCTGCTAAATTCCCTAACCCTGAATTTTTCGGATCTATTATTTATGATTGTGAAACTACAGGACTTACTGATCGTGAGATAGAAAAAGCAAGTAGTGAAGTTTATGATGAGTTTAACCGAAAAGTTCGTTTATGGTGGAATGAATCGAAAGCCAAATTTACTAAAACTGGCTTCTTGATAAATGATATAGAAGTCATTTGCGAAAAAAATAGTGTTGGTGTTAAATTTGGCAGTCAAAAACGTCTATTTACTTATCTTAACAGAGACAGATCGTTCAGTGGTGTAATTGGAGGTTTTCCCTACCAGTCACTATTACAAAATGGTGGTTTAAAAGGTGATAATTTGGCTGTTAATTGGCTTGCCACAAAAGTTGAAAAAAACCAACAGCTTGTAGGTGTAGTACGAGAGAATAATTTTGATGTTTTGTCACTCCGTTATCAAAATAAAAATCTCCCACTTGTATTTAATGGAAAATCGTATTCTTATAATATTGATTTTAAGAAAGATTTTCAATTATATCAAAGAACAGGGCAAACATTAGAATGGAGTGTAGCCACAGTAAATCTTGATAAAGGTTATTTGAAGTTTTCTACTACACAAAATTTTCCAAAGTGAATCTATCAAATTAATAAGGAGAAATGCTATGAAAAAAGAAATAAATGTTTTAATAGTACCAGAAACTCCAGACTTTAAAACTCCAGTTTCGCATGAAAACATAATCTGGATAAATAAAAATTTGGGCGAACCAAAACTTAAAGTCCATAATGCTTTATATGTAGCACCATACTGGGTCGAAGATAACGTGGGTGTAACAAGAATATTTCATATTAGAAAATTTATAAACACTCCCGAAAGTGATTCATTTGAAATTATTCTTGGAAATTCATTTGTACTTGAAATACCATTTACATTGTTAGGGCAAAAGAGGCGATTTGAGTATCGTTTACTGTCAGACTTTGGGTTTGCCGAGATTTGTCCAGGTTTACTTTTAGATTTAGGTGGGAAATAAAATATTTTCTTCAGCAATACATTTGACTAAAAGAGGTGAAGAAGTGAATCCAAATCCAATACGTCCTCCACAGCAATTCCTAGTAGACCAAAATGGAAACAAAACCCATGTTGTCCTGCCACTCGAGGACTACGAGGAAATGATAGACCAACTTCTTGATGCTCGAGACGCGCTTCGGATGCCAGAATTAGTTGCAGATGCTCGAGCCAATAGCGAGAGAATTACGATTGAAGAACTTCGCAAACAATATGGACTCGAGCCATAAAAGAAAAAATGAAGTCTATGACTGTTCAAAGGAGTACAAATGCTGATTGATATTTTAATTGTTTTACTGAAAGCCGTTGGTGTCGCCCTTGGGTTGCTCACCACTTTTGCCTACATGACCCTGATTGAACGCCGTTTGCTTGGGCGTTTCCAAATGCGCCAAGGTCCAAACCGCGTGGGTCCACTTGGGCTGGCTCAACCACTTGCCGATGCGATTAAAAGCATCTTCAAAGAGGATGTGAACATCACCCTTGCCGATAAGTTCGTGTACTGGATTGCACCACTGATTGCCATCACCATGTCCTTAACGGCTTTTGGGGCAATTCCAGCCGGTCCTGCTGGCAGTTTATTCGGCACTGACCCTTGGGTCTTTAACCTCGACATTGGTTTGTTGTTTATTCTTGGCGTGACCAGCATGGGAGTGTACGGTATTTTCCTTGGTGGTTGGGCATCGGGCAGCAAATACCCGCTCCTTGGTGGGCTTCGTGCCAGCGCTCAAGTGATTAGTTACGAACTCGGCATGGGCTTAAGCGTCTTGGGCTTGCTGATATTGGTGGGCAGCATGAACCTGCTCGAGATTGTCAAATGGCAAACCGAGAATGGTTGGTTGGTGCTGTTCCAATGCGTTGCCTTCATGACTTTTTTTGTCTCGGCGTTCGCAGAGACGAACCGCTCACCATTTGACCTTCCAGAAGCCGAGCAAGAACTGGTGGCAGGGTTCTTAACCGAATACTCGAGCATTAAATGGGCATTGTTTCAAATGGCAGAGTATGTGGCAATGATAACCGCTTCGGCAGTCATGGCAACCCTTTTCTTTGGTGGTTACAAAGGACCGAACCTCGAGATTGCAGGTATTAACATTGGCAACATCCCATTCATTTGGTTATACGCCAAAATAGGTGTGTTCTTGTTTATCTTCATTTGGGTGCGAGCCACCCTGCCTCGGATGCGGTACGACAAGCTGATGCAATTTGGCTGGAAGTTCTTATTTCCTGTGGCACTTGGTAACACGCTGGTAGCAGCCGCTTTCAGAGGGTATTTCCCCAAGGATACGCCGTGGATTCTGGGTGTGATTAGCTTGGTTGCACTGATTATCATTTTTGCTGTGACCTCGAGAAGCACCACTCGAGCTGCACCTGCTCGAGCCAATGCAGGGGATTAGATAGAATGTTTTTGGAGGTGTGGTTATGAAGGTAGATCAAGTGATTGAACAACTCAAAGGTTTTTCCAGAGAAGAATTAACGGAATTGATGTTTGAAATTGAAAAAATTCAGTTAATTCGAGCCAGCCATGAAGCCTCGAAACGATGGGCAGGAAAAAAAATAGAGTTTCGTTCTCCTGTGGTGATTCAAGAACCACCAAATCCATTCAAGGAACTGCTGCAAATGCAAAAATCATGAGCTACGTTAAATTCCCATATCAAGTCGTGACGGATGAGCTGAGTATGCCATATATTTGGACTCGTTTGCGATTTGCTAAATTAGCCGTTGATGCTTGGGTTCTTGCAGATACAGGAGCAGAAATTAATTTGCTTCCTTATAGTGTTGGGTTACGTCTTGGTTTGAATTGGGAAGATTTTCGTGAGGGTCCAGAAATAAGTGGAACAGTCAGTGGTCAATCTCGAATGGTTGATCTAAAAGTCAGTGTTGGTTCGTTTCAAAATATACAACTTTCTTTTTGTTGGCTCGAGAATGATTCGGCACGGCTCTTATTTGGGCATCAGGATTTTTTTGAGCATTTTGTTGCTTATTTCGATTCGAGGAATCAAGAATTCGCACTTTTTAAGAATCCAGAGCCATCATGACTCGAATAGCCCATGCTCGAGCCAAAGCTGCTGACTGATAGAATGTTGTTGGAGATAAGGTTTTAGTTATGAGAGAAGATTTGAAAGAAGTATATGAAATGTTTGTTGAGAAAAAAATCTTTACAAATGAATCACCTTGGCTTATGGCAATTAAAGCTATACCCGTCTTTTCATATATGGCTATTTTTCCTTTCTCAGGTACGTTGTCCAAGCTACTAAATACAAATCAATTAGTTGTTATTGGTTTAATTGGTTTAGTTTATGGTGTTTTATTTTTTATTTTCAAAAACTATTTTTTTAAATATTACAGCGGAGTGGTTTTTTTTGGAGAATACTATTTGAGTGTTGCAATAATAATCTTTTTTACCGGTCTAAGTGTATATCTATTTGTTATTTCTGTATGGACTTTTGTTGTTCAAATAGCTTTAATTGTTTTGGCGGCGATTTTTGTCTACACAGCGCTTTTTGGAAATAAAAAAGTACAACAGAAGTAGTTTTATTCAGAATTCATTCTTCAAGATTTTTGCTTCGGAGGTTCTTAAATGGGTGTTCTCGAGATCGCCAAAGGGATGGGTACAACCCTTGGCAAATTGTTCCAAAAGCCGCTAACCGTTTCCTATCCGGAAAGCCCAATTCGTTTGCAACCACGTTTCCGTGGTCGGCATATCCTGACCAAGCACGCCAATGGCTTGGAGAAGTGCATTGGCTGCTCGCTCTGCGCGGCGGCTTGTCCTGCCTATGCAATTTATGTTGAAGCTGCCGAGAATACCTCGAGCAACACTGTTTCGGCAGGGGAGAGGTACGCTTCGGTCTATGAAATCAACATGCTGCGTTGTATTTTCTGTGGCATGTGCGAAGAAGCCTGTCCAACGGGTGCAATCATTCTCGGTACGGATTTTGAATTAGCGGATTATAAGTCCAGAGATTTTGTGTATGGCAAGGAAGACATGATGGTCGGTGTGACTGGCACCAAACCCCAACGCCGTGAAGCTGAACATAAGCATAAACCCGTGAAACTCGGTTATAACATCACTCCAAGGGCTGAGGTTGCCGAGGCACTCGAGGCGCTGAAAAACCCAAGCAAACGAGTCTCGAGCCTGCCTGCTTCGGGAGTCGGAACGCATAGTGTAGCGCGTGATGCTGGCGACGAATCTGGTCGCTCGAGTCCGAGCCGTATCAACGATGCGCCGATAGCTAAAAGTGGGGTGAAAAAGTGATTGTTTTTGTTTTACTCTCACTACTGGCGATTGCTGGGGCGCTTGGCACGATTCTCTGGAAGAACGCGGTTTATAGTGCGCTTTCTTTGGTTGGCACGCTGCTGGCATTGGCGTGTATTTTTGTGACCCTCGAGGCGCAGTTCTTAGCCAGTGTGCAAGTGATTGTTTACGCTGGTGCGATCATGGTGCTGTTCTTGTTCGTGATTATGCTCCTGAACGCCCAATACCCTTCTGAGGATGTTGACCCACTCCCGTGGCTGTCCCCTGTGGTGATTGCTGGTGGGGTTGTCCTCGCGGGAGCGCTGGCGTACACTGCCTTCTTGTACAAAGCCCCCAAGCCCCTAGCCGAAGCCGCCAAAGCCTTACAAGGCGGCGCTCCGGGTCCTGTGGGCGAAACCCTGTTCACCAAGTTCTTACTCCCGTTTGAAGCTGTGTCCTTACTGCTGATTATTGCCGTGGTTGGTGCTGTTGCCCTGGTCAAACGCGAACCCGAAGCCAAAGTGCAACGCGAAACCCTCGAGGAACGCGCCACCCACACCCCCGAGGAGGTCGTCGTATGAACAAACCACAGGAAAAGCACCCCTCTTTGAGGGGTCGAGCGAGCGACCATGCCCGTCAGGTGCGCGTTTATGGTCAAGACAAGCGAGGGGGAATCCCTGAGAGCTTATGTCTCGAGATTCTCAATGAAAAAATTCAAAATGGGATGGTCAAGGGCGAGGCGTGCCTCGCCCCTACGGTTGGTGAAAATCATGGTTGAAACCTCGTATTACATTGCCCTAGCTGGCATTCTCTTTTCCATCGGCGCAGTTGGTTTCCTGATGCGCCGCAGCGTGATTCAAATGTTCTTGTGCGTCGAACTGATGCTGAATTCCGCCAACCTTGTGCTGGTGGCGTTCGCTCGAGCGTGGGGTAATCTCGAGGCGCAGACGGCGGTGTTTATCATCCTGACCCTCGCGGCGGCTGAAGTGGCAATTGGGCTTGGGATTATCGTGGCGATTTTCCGTAAACGGGTGTCCACCAATGTGGATGACTTGTCTGGTTTGAAGGGTTAAATTGTGGAGAATATTTTTTATTTGATGATTGTGCCGCCGCTTCTCGGTTGGTTGCTGCTGATTGCTTTTGGTAAGCGTCTGGCTGAGCCAACGGCGGGTTATGTGGCGAGTGGTATGATTCTGGTGTCGTTTATCATGGCTGCCCTTGGTTTTTTTGGGACGATGAATCTCGAGGAAGGCAAGTTCTGGCACGCTAAACTCTGGGAATTCCTGCCGCTCACCAAGGAAGTGGTGAGTTCTTCGGGATTAAGAACTTGGGTAGATACTCCTATTTTTATGGGTTTTGCGCTTGACCAACTCTCGAGCCTGATGACGTTGATTATCACAGGCATTGGTTTTTTGATTCATGTCTTTGCAATTGGTTATATGCACGGTGATTCGGGTTTCTCGAGGTTCTTTGCCTACTTAAATTTCTTCGTGGCGTTCATGCTGATTTTGGTGCTGGCGGATTCCTTGCCTGTGTTGTTCATCGGTTGGGAAGGCGTGGGCGTTGCCTCGTTCCTGTTGATTGGTTTTTGGTACAAGGATTTCAATAACTCTAATGCTGCCCGTAAAGCCTTCATTGTCAATCGCATCGGTGATGCCTTTTTGATGCTTGGCATGTTCCTGCTGTTCAAAGAATTCGGCACGCTGAATTTCCATGAACTCAAAGAATCCTTTAGCTCGGTCAATGTGCCGCTTGTTGGTGAAGTCTCGAGAAACGCGGTGGCTTTTGGAGCGCCGGGTCTCGAGTTAGCCTGTATTTTCTTGCTGCTCGGCGCGGCGGGTAAGAGCGCTCAATTGCCCCTTTCGACTTGGTTGCCCGATGCCATGGCGGGTCCAACGCCAGTTTCAGCACTGATTCACGCCGCAACGATGGTCACGGCTGGTGTGTACCTCGTGGCGCGAAACTCAGAACTCTTTGCTCATGCGCCAATGGCTTCGGGCTGGGTGGCTTGGGTTGGCGCTGCCACCGCCGCTTACGGTGCAATTTGTGCCATCGCGCAAACCGATATTAAGAAAATTCTGGCGTACAGCACGGTCTCGCAGCTTGGGTTTATGTTCGTGGCTGTCGGTTGCGGCGCGTATTGGGCGGGTATCTTCCATGTGCTGACCCATGCGTTTTTCAAGGCGTTGTTGTTTCTCGCTTCGGGTAGCGTGATTCATGCCCTCGATGGCGAGCAGGATGTTCGCAAGATGGGCGGTTTGAAAACCGTTCTGCCAACCACGCATTTGGTGTCTTTGATTGGTACATTAGCCATCATGGGTGTGCCGCTCCTTGCAGGGTTTTTCTCTAAAGACGCGATTCTCGAGAGTGTCCTGAAATCTCCATTCTTCGATGGCAGTGAAACAACTGTTGGTGCAATCAATGTGCTGCTGTTTGTTGTGATGGTGATTGTGGCAACCATGACCGCTGCCTACATGTGGCGCTGGTACGCACTTGTTTTCCTTGGCAATTACCGAGGCAAAGAGCATCCACACGAATCAAGCGCGACCATGACCATGCCGCTTGTGGTGCTGGCAGTCTTCAGCGTGATTGGGGGTTACATTGGCTTGCCGCACTTCTTAGGTAAGGGCGTGAACATCATCGAACCATTCCTCGAGAAGGTCGCCCACAACGCCGAGAACATGACCAAACTAACGGGCATTGTTGAATTCATCCCCGTGATTTTCAGTGTCCTTGCAGTGATCCTCGGTTATTTCGTTGCCAATTACTTCTATAAACGCGATGGCGCAGCCACCGTTGCCGAAGTCCCCAACACCTTTGGGTCAGCCTCGAGAAACGCGCTGTACCTCGATAAAGTCTATGATGCTGTTCTAGGCAACCCTGCTCGAGTCGCCGCGCAATTCCTAGCCATTGTGGACAAAAGCGGAGTGCAAGGCGGAGCGAATGTCCTCGGTGAGCAAATCGGAGAAGCTGGCTCGAGCCTCAGCATTTGGCAAGCTGGTTTTGCTCGAGGTTACGGTGTGGCGGTGCTGATTGGCACTGTTGCCTTGATTGGCTTTTTAATTTTACGGGGGTTCGTATGATTTGTGAATTTCCTGTAGGGGCGAACCCCTGTGTTCGCCCTGATATGCAAAAGCGTTGTGCCTTGGCGGGTTGGGCGAGGCATGCCTCGCCCCTACGGTTGGATGGGGGATTGGCATGAATTGGGTTTTGATTGCATTTATTTTCTTGCCATTGCTGATGGCAGCGTTGTCGTTGGCTGTGCCAAAGGCGGCTCGAGGACGGGTTTCGGCGTTGTTTGGCTTGGCGCATTTGGGTTTGGGGCTTTACATTTGGCTTGGTGGTACGCCACTCGAGAAGTTCACCACGGTCACGGATTGGTTGCCCGGCTTGGGCGTGAAATTCGCGGTCAGTACCGATGGTGTTTCGCTGCTGCTGTCGCTGGTTACAGCGCTGATGGTGCCGCTTGGTTTGTATTACCTCTCCACTCGAGATGACGGTAAGTTATCGGCTTTTTATCCACTCGCCCTCGCCATGCAAACAGGTATCTTGGGCATTTATGCAGCTCGAGACTTGATTTTGTTCTATGTGTTCTTTGAAGCCACCCTGATTCCAAGTTTGTTCTTGCTTGGTCGTTATGGTCGGGCGAACCGCGTCAAGGCTCTGACCACAATGGCTTTGTACACGGTTTTCGGTGGCTTGTTGATGCTCGTCAGCATCATCTCGGTGCGTTTGCTGACCGGTGCGCCGTCCTTCCTGCTCGAGGATTTGCTGCGCGGTTTAAGCGCTCCGATTGCCGATGTGACGATTTTGTTCATCACCGTCAATCCCAAGGCTTTGATGCTGATTGGTTTTCTGGCTGCGCTGGCAGTCAAAACCCCACTGTTTCCATTCCATGCTTGGATGCCAGAATTTCACGCGCAGAACCACCCAAGCGGCGTGGCTGACATGATGGGAACGCTGTAC
>JAAFJQ010000171.1 GCA_013298185.1 Deinococcales bacterium | reverse complement strand
TACTTAGTTGGGCAAGCGTGGTAATTCGTCGCAAGGCGAACCATCTCTGCCAGCCCCAAGGTTAAACGGGTCGCGTTCCTCACGGTCTTCGGTGATTTTTTTAGCACTTGCCAAATAAAACTTTTGAGCATCTTGCCAGTAGATAAAATCTTTACAAGAAATTTTTTGTGTGTACTCGAGTCGAATCACTTCGCTTTGTACTTTGGTTTTCGGGTCGGTTATTTTTTCAAACTTGGCGCTGTAACCTAAGCCCTTTGCCACCACAAATGGGTCAACATAAACCCAATCAAACTGACCACCGCCGCTTCCTGTCACGGTGATTTTTGCCTTGCGTCCCAACACAAGTTCAATGCTCGAGCCTTGCTGTGTGTACTGCACACCCAAAGCCCAAGCCAGTTCACCAACCTCTGCCAACTGCTTGCCATTTTTGGTAATCGTATCCACCACCCGCCTATTTGACTTAAAGGCAAAAGTGACTTCGCTGGCAATTGCAACAGAAGTAAAAAGTATTGCGCCAATCACAAACCATTTTTTCATACTTACCTCCAAACGAAAAGACTCGAGAACCAGCATCTATTTGGGTTGCTCTGTGCCAAACTGAACATCCTGAACCAGCTTATTGATTCGCGCTCGAGTGTCGGCGCTGATGTGACTGGTGCTGCTCCAATCTGCACCAGAGCGGTCTGCATCGGTGGCATACACAAAGCGTGGAGCAATCCAAACCCGGTAATCAAGCATCAGGCTATTCATCAGACCCAAAATGCTCATGTACGCATTTTTTCCACCGCCCACACTGATAAATCCAGCGACTGCGCCCTCGAGGTACGAGTCCCCGCATAACTCGAGCAGGTTCTTGGCTACAGCGTTGCAGTTAAAATTGTAGACTGGAACCGCAAAAATAAAGCGCTTGTGCTGCATCATCAGGGCTTTGATCGTTTGGGCATTTGGGTTATTCCAGTCTTGACTGTTGCCCGCCAAAGGCAATGGGTAATCGCGCAAATCAAGAATGCTGGCTTGGATGTTTTGTTTTTCGGCTTCCTCGAGCGCCAATTGGGCAAGCAGTTGCGAACGGCTTTTGGTATTTAAACTGGTGGCAATAATCAAGATGTTGTTCACAAAAAACTCCATTCACTTAAAGTGGCTCGGATAAATTCGATGTCAGCAGCGGTCAAAATGCGTTCTCGAGCCGTTAAATTACAACGCACTTGGAATGGGTTACGAAAACCTGGTATGACACAAGAAACACGCTCATGGTTCAAAACAAAACGCTGAGCCACAGCCGCTAAGTCTTCTATGGATTCGCCAAATCTGGCTTTGAGTTTTTGCAATTTTGGTTTGAGTTCAGCGATGGCTTCGGCGCTAAATGCCTGATTGTTTTGCCGATGGTCACCCAGTTCAAAAATCGGCGGTTTGTTGGGGTCAAATCTGTCCAGCAAACGACTTTGGGCAAGCGGCGAAAATGCCACAAAAGTGCAGCCACACTCTTGCATCAGTGCCTGTAAGCCACTACCGGAACGAATAAACTGGTCATCCAAAGCGTGCGCCCAACTTTGCAGCACATCGGGTTTGACCACAGGTACAGCTTTCTGGAAATCCTCGAGCGAATACGCCGATAAGCCTTTGGCGCGTACCAAACCTTCTTTGACCAAATCATCCATGGTGGCGGCTGCTTCAAACAGGTACTCGCCAAAATCGCCATGATGAAAATAGTAGATATCCAAATAATCACGGCGCAGATTGATTAAACTCTGCTCGCACTGATGCCGTATGTGCTTGGGTTCATAAGCATGGGCAGCAGTGCCTCGAGCATGCCCGACTTTGCTGGCAATCAGCACATCTTGGGCTGGAACCTCGAGTTGCTGCAAGGCTTTTGCCAGCAAGCGCTCAGCCCGACCATTGCCGTAGACATCGGCATTGTCAAAGTGATTGACCCCAGCCTCGAGCGCGATTTGAATAGCGGCAATAACCTCGTTTTCATCCACATTTGCCCAACCACTGGCGTTGCCTTCGACCCAACTCAGCCCGCCGATTGTCCAGCAGCCAAGGCTGATTTCAGAAACTGCAAGGTCGGTTTGACCAATTTTTCGGTACTGCATTATTTGCCCTCGAGCAGCAACCGAGTCAGCGGTTCGGCAATGGCACTGGCGGCGGTATTGGTCAGGATGCCAATGGCTAATTTTTTGCTCGGCACAAGCACAAACACACTGCCCGAAACACCGACATCACCGACATGGTACAGCACTGGAAGACCAAAGCGTTGACTGCTGATCCAACCGTAGCCATAACGTTCGCCTGATGGTGTTGGGGTTTGGGTTTGTTGGGTGGCAAGAATCTCGAGGCTCGGATGGTTTTCTGGCTCGAGCATGGCTTCTAGGTACTTGGCGACATCTTCGGCATTGGAAATCATATACGCCGCAGGAGCGCCACCAAGTCCAACCGCAAACGTCTGAGGCACATAACTTTGCAGCGCTGAGAAAGGCAAGAAAATTGGGAACATCCCCTGAAAATACATTTGTGCCATCTCGAGCTTGGGGGCTTTGGCAAAATCAAAACTCGAATTGGTCATACCAAGGGGAAGCAGCACATGTTGTTCCAAGTACGTGGCAAATGCTTGCCCGCTACGCTGCTCGAGTAACCAGCCCAGTACAGTGTAGCCATCGCTGGCATAGGAAAAAGTTGCTCCTGGTGCATTGACCAGTGGGCGTTGCAACACGGCTTTGGCATAACGCTCCAAAGCAGTTGCATCGCGGTTGGCATCGGTCAAATTAACATTTCCATCAATGCCTGCCGTGTGGGTCAAGAGTTGCTGCGCGGTGATGTTCTTGGCTCGAGCATCAGTTGGGTTAAACTCGAGGTACTGGGAAATCGGTGCGTTCAAATCGAGTTTACCTTGTTTGACAAGGCTTAAAATTGCCAAAGCAGTGATGCTTTTATTGGTGCTGCCAAGCATTAAACTGCTTTTGCTGGTCATGGGAATGTTGCGCTCACGGTCTGCCATGCCAAAGCCTTTGCTGAACTCGAGCTTGCCATTTTGAACCACAATCACACTTAAACCCGGAACGTTAAATTTAACTCGAGTGGCTTCGATACGGTTTTCTAAAGTATCGCTTTGGGCGCTAACCACAAGTAAGCCTAGAAACATAGGAACAACAAAAAGATGCTTAAACATGAATACTCCTCCTCGAGTTTTCGTGGGCAATTTGGTGCGCCGTTGGTTTGGCTTGTTCTGCTAGGCAAGCCAAATCTGGAATAATTCCGACCCCTTCCCAATTGCCATTGGTGACGGCAGAAATGGGCATCCCAACCGATAAAGAAAGTTTTAGCCCCTGCTCGAGTGAAAAAAACGCATTGCGATTGGCTGCCCCCAAGGTTGTTTCACCAATCACCACGCATTTCCCTAAGCTCTGCAAGGTATAGGTGAACCATTCGGCGGCTGAACCTGTTTTTTGATCCACCAAGATGTACAACGGCAAATCCACTCGCCGTAAACCAACCACAAAGGGCAGTGTCGAAGTTTGAAAGGTTTGGCTCGAGTCTCGAAAATGCGTGGTGGATAAAAGTTGGGGTTCATCGGTAAAAAAGTAACTGATTAGGTACTCCGCCAGTCCACCATAGCCACCGCCGTTGCCGCGTAAATCAATCAGCAAAGCATTGGTGTGTTGCAAGACCGTCATGGCAGCAATCGCCGTGGCTATTCCTCTGTCTGGGTGCATAAACTCGAGAATTTTTAAGTAGCCGATGTTACCCTCGAGCAAACTCATTTCAGTAAAACCAAAATTTTGTTTGATTTCACGTTTTTGCTCGTGCGTTGCCCAGTCTTGGTTGCTGACTGCTTTTGGAAGTGCCACATAGACGTGGCGGTCATGACAAATCGCTTGCAGGTCTTGGGTTAGGCGGGTTGCTAAATCGGTGGTGCTGATGTTGTGGTATTCCCCTCGAGCCAAGTTGTCTTGCAGCGTTTGGGTTATTGGTTTTATCAGGGCTGTCTGTACATAATGCTGTTCAATCAATTGAATAATTGACTGGCAAAGGTCAGTACAGTTTTGGCTCGAGGTCAGGCTCATGGGCAGATAAAGCGTGGGCTGAGTTTATTGCGAGCTGGTACTGTCACCACTGAAACAAATTCAAAGTCAGTATTGTTGACATTATTGTCCGTGCAACCGTTGTTTTTGCGTCTGAGGGCAGTTGTTCCATCAAAGGGAACATTAATTTGATCATAGGAAACCACTGTGACTTCACCCCAAATATCGCCTATTGGACTGGTCAGATTGGAGTTATAGCCAAGTAAATCCAGTATGGGTGTTGGTGAACCACAATTGCTGGCTGATCCGATGCAATTCAGTGCAGTTGGTGTGGCATTTTGTTTAACGATAGCCAATTTTCCGCCTGTTGCTCCAGAAATTCCGTTACCGGCGGCAAACAAAACCGAAAGGTCTGGTGCTAGGGTTGTATTTGCGGTGGCACTGGTCACTTGAATTGACATATATTGCCCTGCTCCCAGTGAGGTGGCGGCGGTCAAATTTGCCAATCCTCCAATGCCAAGTGGACTTGAATTAAAGCCTGATGTTGCAACTGATCTCGAGCCGTACTGTAATGAGGTATTGGTTAAGCTCACTGAAAATTCTCCGGCGTTATAAATCTCGACAAATTTTTGTGCGTAAGTCCCAGTTGTTGGATAGACACCAGCCAAAACCAACCTTCCAGCGTTTTTCAGTAAAGTCTGACTTGCCCCTGTACCAATTTTGATGTTGTTGTATACAGGTAAAACACTCGTACTGGGGACAACAGTCGGGTTGTCTATTTGCACTGTTTGGGTTGCGCTAAGCGTGCCAGCTCGAGCTTGGGCGCTCGAGAGTGGTTCTTCTGGGCTTTTGGTAACTCGGTTGGTGGCTTCGGCTGTGACCGCAAAGGTCATGGTGAAACTGTATGTTCCTGTCGCCGTGGCTGGCTTTGGGAAACGCATCGCAAGGCTGACTTTGCCGGTAGGGTTAGTGGTATCGCTGGGAATTGTGCGGCTGTTGGCAGCATTGTTGGTTGCCACAAAACCATACTCGAGAACCGTGCCAGTTAAGCCTTGGCTGGCAAATTGGGCATCATTTTGAATGGCGGTTGCTTCGGCTGTTGTCAGGGCTTGGAAGCTGGCTCGAGAAATATCTGTGGCATCGTCTACCACCACTGCTGCGCCGCTACCAGCTTTCATGGTGTGGGTTGGGTGAGCAGCTTGGGCTGTGGCTGCTACCAAAGTACTTCCGTTAAAGGCAGTGGCACTTTTGATTGCAGTGCCACCTAAGTTACCGGTTTGGGCAAGGGCAACTAAAGTGAGGTTATTGATGTCATTGCCTGTATTGTTGGTGATGGTAAAATGTTCCGAGACATAATCAAAGTTACGTAGCCCATTGGTTTCGGTCAGGATGGTAGCCATACCTGTACTGGTAAAGGTCAATTGATTTTTATTAAGAATAGCTCGAGTACCAAGTGTATTTGGGGTAAATGTCGCTCGGCGAGTGATTCCATTGCTGATGGTGAGTTCAAGTGAACCAAGAACGGCTGGGTTGGGCTGAGGGTTGCTCGGATTGGGCTGTGGGTTGTTTGGATTGGGCTGTGGGTTGTTTGGGTTAGGTTGCGGAATGTTTTCTTGGCAACTTGCCAGAGCGAACGCTCCAATCAACCAAAGAATGATTGGTATTTTTTTCATTTGGATTCACCTCTCACTTCTGGAGTCCTTGAGGTCTTGGTGGTCATAAATAAAGAGGCTCTTGTCAGCCTCCAATACCGACTTTGATGCTTGAGGTATAGCGCTTGGCACGCAGGTTTTTCAGGGGTCATGGTTGCGCTCCTTTTGATTTGCTACATAGTATAGTGTAATTACTACAATATGTAGTGTAAAACAGCAAAGCACGTCACGTCAATCCCAGACACGCATTTTTAAGCAGGGCTACTTATCATCAGGCAATTGCTCGAGAAGCGCACGCAGTTCACGCAACTGATCGGGGTTTTCGCGCATCACGGCTGCAAATTCAGTCACGGCAGTATTGCCAAATTGCTTCACCAAACCTTCAATCATGCTTCTCGAGGCTTGTTGTTGTAGGTCAGCTTCATTGATGACGGCTTCGTAAATCACAGGTTTACTTTGTCTGACACGGCGCAGCAAGCCTTTTTTCTCGAGCCTATCCATAATCGTTTTGATGGTGTTGTACGCATGACCAGTCTGTAAGCCTTCGACCACTTCAGCAACTGTGACGGTTTTTTTAGACCAAATCACATCCATGATCGGGCGTTCGAGTTCACCGAGGATCATCTCAAGACCAGTTGCAGTGGGATTAAAACGAAAACGCATCAAGCACAGATTAACACACTGATACACTTTGTAGTAAACTAAGGCATGGTCTTTTGGCTGGCATGGTTTTTTTCGCCTGTAGGCGCACTTATTCTACCTTTACTGTGCAGCCTTTTCTGGTATCTGCTACCCAGATGGCGCAAGGCTTTGACGCCTCGAGTTCGGGCTTGGATTCACCTTGGCTTACTGTCCAGCTCGAGCCTCGCATTTTTTTGGTTCTTAACCGCACCACTCGAGGTTTTTGTGCGAGGCGGCACACATGTACTTGAATGGTTTTTGCGTACCGAACTGACCCACGCACTTTACCAAGATGCTTTTGAATTTCGCCTTTTGGTTTTGCCACTGCTGATTCAGATGATTTTAACAGTCTACGCCATTTTATTTACGCTGCTCGAGCAAATCGCTACTTGGCTGGCGGTGCGCCAATTTCAGCAAACCAAAACCGATGGCTTGATCATTCTCGAGACAAACACATCGTTGGCATTTTCCTATGGCTGGTGGCGACCACGCATCTATGTTTCACGGTACGTCTGGGATTCACCTTTGCGCCAAGCGATTGTTGCCCACGAAGCCGAGCATTGTCGGCGATTCGACCCACTGAGGCTTGGGGCAGTGCGATTTTTATACCGTTTGGCATTGCTGAACCCATTTGCTACTTGGTTACTCAGAGCTTATCAACTCGAGCTTGAGCTGATCTGCGATCGCAAAGCCTCAGCCCAAATTGGCGTAAAACGCTACACAACTGCCCTGATGGATTATGTGGAAATGCGCCAAATCCGATTACCAGCCATTTCAAATTTTTCAAATGCAACCATGCTCAAAAGTCGAATTCAATTTTTGCTTGGTCAAACCGCTCATTCTCGAGTTTTGCTGTTTGGTAGCTTGTTTTTTGTGGTTGGGCTGATGATCTCTGCCTTATGGCAACGCCAAGGCAATATCATCTTTCAAAACCCTGCTGAATTTGTGCGTTACTTTAAGCCCGTGATGCACCTTGGAATGCAAAGTCAATTGAGAACAGGGTCAGACCATCTTTTTGTCCTGACGATTTATCCAAACAGTTTAGCTGACCAAGCAGGATTTCAAGCTGGCGACGAAATCCTCAGCATTTGTGGTCAATCGCCAATCGAAATTGTGATGACCCCGTGGAAAAAATGTGAGTTTCTGGTCAAGCGCTTGTCTGCACCCCAAGAACTGCGATTCTTTTTTGACCGAAGCCAAACCATGCCAAAATAAAACCCAAGATGCCTTAAGATACCCCTGTGTTCCTGACCGATTACAATGCCCTTGGTAAACTAGGACGCAGCCTTGACGCACCGCATCCGCATGGTTGGATGAATGTCTTGATGCACGCCAAAGGCGATGCTCAGAGCTTTGCCACCCACACCACATCCTTGTCTATTTACTCAGTCTTCCGAGGCTTGGAACGCCATGAAGTTGGACCTGCGCGTTTTGCTGTCACACCAGACAGGTATTTGATTCTCAACGACAACCAACGCCACGCCCACAGCATTGAAGACCAAACCGAAGTGCTGAGTCTGCGTTTTCGTACAGGTTTAGGCTCGGATGTCTACACGGCTGCGGCTCTACCCGCCGAGCAACAACTCGAGAACCCCCAAGCCCGATTGCCAATCGAATTCTTTGAACGCACCTACCCACGCGACAAGCGTTTGTCTGAGCTACTCGGCTGGCTTCGTATCTTCATTTGGGAGGGTGTGCGCCAAGACCCGCTCGAGCAAGCCGTACAACCAATCCTCGAGCATTTGCTGGTTCTGCACCGCAACCTCGAAGCCGAAATCGAGCGCCAACCCGCCGCCAAACGCAGCACCCGCGAGGAGTTGTTTCGGCGTTTACATGTGGCACGCGATTACATCGAAGCCACGTACCTCGAGGATATAAATTTGTTTGGCATTGCCAACATTGCCAATCTCTCACCGCATCATTTTCTAAGGTTGTTCAAGCAAAGTTTTCAGATCACACCGTACCAATTTGTCACGCAAAAACGCTTCGAGTTAGCCAAGAACTGGCTGACCAACACCGAAAAAGACGTGACCGACATTTGTTTTGACTTAGGCTTTGACAGCCTAGGCACATTCTCGAGGAGCTTCAAAACCCGTTTTATGGTATCGCCAAGTCAGTATCGTTTGAACTCAAGAAAAACATAGCAATTTTGGATAAGCGATAATTTTCCAAGCCCGTTAAACTCTTTTCAAGCACGAACGAGTGCCAAAAGGAGAAACAAACATGTTAAACGGATACGCCTACATCACCCTACTGGTCAACAATCAAGACGAAGCCATTAAGTTCTACCAAGAAACCCTTGGACTCGAGTTACGCTTAGACATCCCATTCAGCCCCGAAGAACGCTGGGTGACAGTCGCACCGCACGGCGGAGTTTACCCTGAAATCAGTTTGGTCAAAACCTCGAGCCAAGCTCAAAAAGACGCAGTTGGCAAACAAGCAGGCGATTACACCATGCTCGTCCTGACCACCGAAAGCGCCGATCAAAGCCATAAAGACTTAACTGCCAAAGGTGTTGAAATGCTCGGAGAACCCGTGAATGTGCCTTGGGGACGAGAATTCCAAATCAAAGACCCTTATGGCAATGTCCTGAACATCCTCGAGCCAGCCCAAAGATA
>JAAFJQ010000170.1 GCA_013298185.1 Deinococcales bacterium | reverse complement strand
TCTAACTCAGTGACCATATGAGGATTGTACCGTTCTTGATTCGCTTTTCTCAAGAAAAGTTTTTTGCGGGAATTGAACCAAGTAATTGTGATTCAGTTGACATAATATAATTTTTAGGATAACCTAAAAATTATATTATGCGTACCAAAATCACCGCGCAAGCTGAAGACTACTTAAAGGCACTCTATAGCCTTGAACAAGTTGGTAAGATCACGACTCAGGCTTTAGCTGACCACTTAAACTTTGCTCCTGCCAGCGTGACTCAAATGATCAAAAAACTTGCCGAAAATGGATTGGTGATTCATCAACCCTACCAAGGTGCAATCTTAACTGAGGCTGGGCGCAAAATAGCTTTGGAAATCATCCGACACCACCGCTTGCTCGAGACTTATCTGCACCAAGCACTTGGCTATGCTTTAGAAGATATACATACCGAAGCCCAAAGACTCGAGCATCACATCAGTGAAACATTTGAAGCGCGAATCGCCGCGATGCTTGGTAATCCAACCCATGACCCTCACGGCGACCCAATCCCTACACTTGACGGAGTTCTGCCTAACTCTGCTACACGTCCGTTACATACGTTGGGTACAGGGGAACGCGCCATCATCGGACGGATTATGGGGCAATCTCAGGAACTCCTCAAACAATTGGTACAGCTCAAGTTGCTTCCAAAAACACAGGTTGATGTGATCAAAAATGACCTGTACGCAGGTATCTTGACCATCAACATTAATGGTCAAGATATGCAAACACTTTCATTTCAAGCCGCGCAATATATTTGTGTTTACGAACCAAATCAACAGGGAGAGGCGTTATGATGACCGAATTAAGCACCGCGCAACACGGACAACTTGACCAACAACAAAATCAACATGCCCTCGAGATTTTGGCTTCGCGTAGCAACCGCAAAGGCTGGCGACGCATCACCCCATTTTTGGGTGCGGCGTTTGTTGCCAGTGTTGCCTATATGGATCCGGGCAATTTTGCCACCAACATCTCAGGTGGAGCAACGTATGGCTACATGCTGCTTTGGGTGATTCTGCTTGCCAGCCTGATGGCAATGTTGGTGCAGACCCTCTCGAGTAAACTTGGGATTGTCACAGGTAAAAACTTGCCCGAAGTGATTCGTGAGCGATTCCCAAAACCCGTGGTCTGGATTTATTGGGTGCAAGCCGAATTGGTGGCAATGGCAACCGATTTAGCCGAATTTTTAGGTGCAAGTTTAGCATTTACGTTGCTTTTTGGCATTCCACTGTGGGTTGGTGCGGTGCTGACTGGCATTGCCACTTTTGCACTTTTGGGCTTGCAAGCAAGGGGATTTCGCCCGATTGAAATTGCCATCACGGGCTTTGTTGCGGTGATTGCTGGGGCATATGTGGTGCAGGTTGGTATGAGCCAACCGGGTCTGGAGGTCTTCAATGGTTTTGTGCCACGCTTTAACGGTGCAGACAGCCTTTATTTAGCTGTAGGTATTATCGGTGCAACCGTGATGCCGCATGTGATTTATCTGCACAGTGCTTTAACCCAAAACCGCATTCCGACCAAAAACGCCCTCGAGACCAAGCGGTTATTGAAATACAACTTGCTGGATGTGCTGATTGCCATGAGCATCGCCATGCTGATTAACATGAGTATGTTGATTGCTGCTGCCGCCACGTTCTTCAAGTCTGGCAAGCCAATTTCCGAATTGACCGAAGCCTACCAGACCCTGACCCCACTCTTGGGCAGTGCAGCAGCCATTGCTTTTGGCATTGCGCTTCTCTCGAGCGGTTTATCCTCGAGTGCGGTTGGCACAATGAGCGGACAAGTGATTATGCAAGGCTTTGTGGGTTTTAGAATCCCGCTCTGGTTGCGACGCACCATCACCATGTTACCAGCTTTCGCGGTGATACTGGCGGGTCTCAATCCGACCAGCACACTGGTTTTATCGCAAGTGGTCTTGTCGTTTGGTATTCCGTTTGCCTTGATTCCACTCTTGATGTTCACCGCCAACAAGGACATCATGGGCGAATTTGTCAACGCTCGAGTCACCACGGTTTTAGGCTGGGCGATTGCCTTATTGATTATTGGGTTGAATGTTTATTTGTTATTCGTGACATTTGGATTACTCAAGCAATAAATTCTGTCACAGCGATGCTTTACACTGATTTAACATAATCGTGATACAACCCTGACATGAATCGTCGAAAAGCATTGGTGTCGTTGTTTGGTTTTGTTTCGGGTTTGGCTGTCGCTCAAAAACCGTCATTGTTGCGTGGCTTAAAGGCAATCACCTATAAAAGCCCGACTTGTGGTTGCTGTGGTGGTTATGTGGAATTCTTAAAAAACCAAGGTGTACAAGTCGAAGTGAGGCTATTCAATGAGCCTGAGTTGGATACCCTCAAAGATAAACTGGCTGTACCAAAGCAAGTTCGCAGTTGTCACATCACTCAAATCGCAGGTTATTTGGTTGAAGGTCACGTACCACTCGCGGCGCTTGAGAAGTTATTAAGTTCTCGCCCGCGCTTGGTTGGTATTGCCTTACCCGGAATGCCCGTGGGTGTACCTGGTATGCCTGGGAAAAACACCAAACCGCATCAGGTGGTTGGTTTTTCTGGGAAGTCTGTAACTCCATTTATGACGATTTGAACGCTTGGAGTTTCAAGCGAAAAGTCGTCCCGTGGTTTGTTTGGCTCTCAACTTCGATATGACCTCGCATCGCTTCAACCAAGTGTTTGGCAATGGTTAATCCAACCCCAGCCCCCACACTATCATCGTCTCGAGAACGGGCTTTGTTGGCGCGGTAAAAACGCTCAAAAATATGAGGTAAGTCAGTCATGGCAATGCCTTGTCCTGTGTCAGTTACACTCAAAATCCCATATTCGGCTTCTTGTGAGACACGAATTGTCACGTTTCCAGAGATGGTATGGCGTAAAGCATTTGATAGTAAGTTATGCCCAATTTGTATTAAACGGTCAGCATCGGCTAAAACACAAACAGGCGTGGTCTCAATTTGTAGGCTTAGGCTTTTTTTGATAAATAGTTGTTCGAGTTGATGATGTAAGTCAATAGCAAGTTGGTCAAGTTGCAGTGGTTGCAGTTTAATTTGGACAGCGCCTGCCTCTACGCGACTTAGGTCGCTGAGGTCATCCAGTAATCGCTCGAGCCGTTTGACTTCCAAACCAATGCGCGGTGCAGCGTGTTCAACACTAAAAACCCCGTCGAGCATTCCTTCACTGTAGCCGCGTAAACCAGAAAGTGGGGTGCGGAGTTCATGGGCAACTGTACCAATCAATTCAATGCGTCGGTTTTCTGTTTGTTCAAGCGCATTTGCCATGCGGTTAAAGTTTTCGGTTAATTGCCCGAGTTCGTCTTGGCTGGTGGTTGGGAGCCGTTCTTGATACCCCCCTGCCGCAATTCGGGCAGAGGCTTTGGAAACACTGGAAATAGGTGCAACAATTCTCCGAGTGACAAAAGCACTGACCAAAATCGCCAATGGAACCGTGATTAAGGCAGCCAGTAACAGTGACTGAGTTAAAGCCTGATTAAAGCCACGTTCAAGGTCATGTTGCAAAGCATGGGCTTCGGCAGGTGTCATGGCATCTTTGCCCATCGTTCGGGTCATTTCTTGAGCATGAGAACGATAAAAGTTTGGTGCAGTTAGCTCGAGGGTGATGACCAAAATCACACCAGCCGAGACAATCACCATTAAAAAAGCAGCTAGGATTTTACTTCGTAGCCCTAAGTGTTTCATGCTCGAGCCTCAAGCATACGGTAGCCTACGCCACGTACAGTGGCGAGGTAACGAGGGCGTTCAGGGTCGTCACCAAGTTTGCGTCTCAAGCTCGAGATATGCACATCCACAACGCGATCTACACCTGGAAAATCGTCACCCCAAACGCTGTTAATCAATTCATTACGACTAAAAACCCGCATTGGTTGAGCGAGTAAGGTGTATAACAATTCAAACTCGAGGGCGCTGAATTGTACCAAGTTATCTACCACATACACCTCCCGCCTTTGTGGGTCTAAACGCAAATCCCCGTGTTGCAAGGCTTGGCTGGTACTTCGCGTGTCCGTTCGGCGCAAAATGGCTTTGACTCGAGCCACCAATTCTCGAGGGCTAAAGGGTTTGGTTAGATAATCATCTGCGCCTAGTTCTAAACCAAGTACCCGATCAAATTCTTCACCTCGAGCTGTCAGCAAAAGCACAGGGGTTTTATTGTGCGGACGAAGGCGTTTAAGGATTTCGAGTCCATCCATTTCTGGTAACATCACATCGAGAATCACCAGTTGCGGAGCTGTTTCAAGGATTTGCTGCAAGCCTTGCAATCCAGTCTCGGCACTGGTGACCACGAACCCTTCGCGCTCAAAGTAGCCACGAACAATATCACGTACACTGGGTTCGTCATCCACCACCAATATTTTGGTCACACCGCATTGTAAACCACATAAGTGTACTTTACACAAACTTAACACACGTCAAAAAAACCTGTTTCACAAACAATTAACAAGCTTTATCAAAGCTGAACATCTGGCTTGTAAGGTATGGCTCGAGGTTAAACACATGAAAAAGATTTTATTGGCATTGAGTTTCATCAGCACACTTGGTTTGGCAGTTTTAAGTATTCCAGCCACAGCCCAAATGAACATGGGTGATATGAACATGGGCAACATGGGTGATTCTGGTGCAAAAGCCCTAGCGAAGCTCAGTGGAAAAAACTATGACATTGCTTGGTTATCACAAATGATTGAACACCACCGTGGCGCAGTTGAAATGTCCAAGATGTGCGTTAAGAATTGTCTGGACAAAGATGTCAAGGCAGCCGCACAGAAAATCATCAATGCCCAAGACAAAGAAATCAATCAAATGACCACATGGCTTAAAAACTGGTACAAAGCCACGCCGGACCCAAAGCAAATGGCATTGATGAAAGCTGATATGAAACCAATGATGGATGCTTCAATGGGTGGAATGCAGCCAATGGCGGGTATGGCAATGCCCATTGACCGCAGTTTTCTCGAGGGTATGATTCCACACCATCAGCACGCAGTGGCAATGGGTAAAGATGCTATTAAACGCGCTTTGCGTCCTGAGCTAAGGAAATTTGGGCAAACAGTGGTGAGTGACCAAAGTAAAGAAATTAAACAGTATGAAGGTTGGTTAAAAACCAAGAACATCTGAGCTGGTGCTAAGAGTCTTCTGTCTCAACAGGAGGATTTTTTTGGAGTGCTATGAAACATTTCCTCGGCGCAGCATTGTTTCTGTTTTCGATTGCCTTGGCGCACCCAGTACCAGCAACACAAATTCGTACCAGCGCTGGAACGTATTACCAAATCGATCCACTTGAACTCAAAGCACAGTTAGCAAACAAAGATTTTTTCTTAGTCAACGTCCATATTCCTTATGAGGGTGAAATTGTAGGTACGGACGCGTTGATTGCGTTTGACACGATTTCTAGCGCCAAGAATTTACCCAGCAACAAGAAAACCGAAATTGTAATTTATTGTCGCAGTGGTCGGATGAGTCAAATTGCAGCCATGCGACTGGTCAAAATGGGCTATAGCAACCTGCGAGAGCTTAAGGGTGGTTTCAATGCGTGGGTTGCTCAAGGTGGCAAGCTGATTCAAAGGCAGCGCTGAAACTATGCCTGATGCGATTTCAATCTTTGGATTCTTGATTCCAATGGTACGAGCCTCAGTAATTGCCGGTTTTTTGTTGGCAAGTTGGTTGGCAGTTCGGGTTTCAAAACTGATCGGTACCGATGCCAAAGCCCTTGAATCAGCCGTATTTGGCGTTGGAGTAGCGGGAATGATCGGTGCAAGACTTGGGTTTGTTGTCATGAACTGGGAGGCATTTAAAGATGATCTTTTGAGCATTTTCTATATTTGGCAACCAGGCTTTTTACCTTGGGCTGGTGTTTTCATTGGCGGTATTTACGCTTATGTGCGTTATGAAATCCAGCCACTCTATTTGCGCTCACTGCTGGTGGCTTATGGAGTTGCCGCATTGGTACCATTGGTTACTTTTGAGGTAACAAAGTTGCGTTTGCCAAATTCAAGTGTTTTGAAGATTGGTGATTTCACACCTCAAATCAAAATGATCAACCTGAACGGAGAAGCTGTCAGTTTGCGTGACTTGCGTTGTCGAGTGGTGGTACTGAACTTTTGGGCAACGTGGTGTCCACCATGCCGCCGCGAAATGCCGATGCTTGAATCAGTGGCTCGAGCCTACCAGAACAAAGGTGTGATGATTGTTGGCTTTGATGTTGGCGAAACAGCTTCTCGAGTCCAGCAAACCGTCTCGAGCCTAGCCGTCAATTACCCCATTTGGCTTGATGGCTCTGACACCGATTCAAGCCAAATGATTTACCGAATGTTTGGTGGGGTGGGCTTACCGACCACCGTTTTTATTGACCGAAATGGATTGTTACGAGCGCGTCAAATTGGCGAATTAAGCCGTGCCAGTTTGATTGCAAATTTAGAGTCACTGCTGCCATAAATGAAAAGCTTACAAATGGGGAATCTGTATGAAGATGATCAAAATTAGTATCTCTATTCTAGGAATCGTTTTAGGTATGGCTGCGGCTACCGACCAAGCTAGCTACACCATTCCCTCGGCACTTGGCTTTGAGTTTCAAAAGCTCAACAACTGCGGACCAGTCACCGCAAAAATGGCACTGTCGCTCTTGGGTGTGAATGTTACCCAAGCAGAAGCGGCGGCGGCGCTCAAGGGCAGTTATCCAGACCGCAATGTCACCACCCCAGAATTAGCAGCCTACCTACAAGCCAATGGCTTTCGTACCGTTCGCCGTTGGCTGATTACCCCAGTCTTGGTACGCCGTTTGGTTCAAGCAAATTTCCCTGTGATTCTTCATCAGCAACAAAAGCTGACTGATGACATTGGGCATTTTCGGGTAGCTTATGGCTATACTGCCAATTCACTTTTGTTTGGCGATTCGATGTTTGGTGGGAAATTTCGTCTAACAGACAGCGCTTTTAACACACTGGCTAAACCATATAGCGGAGAATACCTGATTGCCTACCGCCCTGAGCGAGCCAAGCAACTCGAGGATGTTTTAGGAGGCGATTGGAATAAGTTCTCGAATATCAAGCGCCTTGCGACCTTAGCCAAATCCCGCTTAAAAAAAGTACCCAACGATTCCTATGCTTGGTGGGGACTCGGGCAGTCTTTGTTGTTTCAGGGCATGATTCAACCAGCCGCCAATGCTTTTAACCAAGCCGACAAACTTGGGTTGAGCAAAAAGCATTATTGGTATCAACACGATGCCTTTGAAGCATGGAATAAAGCTGGTTTGTACCAAAAAACTATTCGGGTGGCAGCCGCCGCCCTCAAAGCCTATGCCAACAGCCGAGAACTCAACACTTATTACGGTATTGCCCTCGAGCAAGTCGGGCAGTTTAGGAAAGCACTTGCTGCATTTCAGGCAGCCTACACCGAAGATACCCGTTCTCCCTACTTAAGAAATGCAATTACCAGACTCAGTAAAGAGGTGAAAACCTTATGAGATCGATTAATCGGCGGGATGTATTGCGAATTGGTGGTATCGCCATCAGTGAGACGGTACTGGCATGGCTACTTGGGGCGCGAGCCGACGCATTTGCACAAACCACTGTACCCAATAGCACAAGCGGTCTACACGACTGGAAACTTGAATCTGGTGAGAGTCGTTTAGCAATCTCTGGGAAAACCTTATCGCTACTGACTTATAATCAATCATTTAACGCCCCAGTCTTACGAGCCAAAGAAGGTGATACGATACGGCTGACTTACACCAATCGTCTGAACAAACCAAGCAACCTTCATCTGCATGGGTTAGCCATTTCACCAGAGATAGACCAGCCAATGCTCGAGGTACAACCGAGTCAGTCGCACACCTATGCCTTTGAATTGCCTAAAGGCTCAGGTGGTACGCACTGGTATCATCCACACGTTCATGGTTTGGTAGCACAGCAAATGGCGGCTGGTTTGGTCGGGGCGCTGCTTGTAGATAGTGACTTGGATGCCATGTCAGAACTGAAAGCCGCCGAAGAACACTTATTGGTACTCAAAGACTTGGCAGTGGTTGGTGAACAAATCAAGAACCACGACATGATGGATTGGATGAATGGACAAGAGGGGAATTTACAACTGGTCAATGGTGCTTACAAACCCACCCTGCGCCCACAAAAAGCCACCTTGCGACTGCGCCTGATCAGTGCCAGCAATGCTCGCTATCACCGCTTAAAGCTCGAGCAGCACCCAATGTATTTGATCGCTACCGATGGTGGTTTTCTTGAAAAGCCAGTCATGCTCGAGGAATTGTTGTTGGCTCCTGGTGAACGGGCAGAAGTGATGGTTCAACTGACACGAACAGGCAGTTATCGGTTGCAAAACCTGCCCTATGCACGCGGCATAATGATGATGGGTGGTATGGGCGGCATGAATATGCCAGATAACACTCAACCTGTCACGCTATTGACGATTGTTGCACCAAATAACCCCAAACTGACCCCTCTTCCTACAGGGTTTCGTTCGATTGAGCCTCTGAACCTAAGTAAAGTTCAAAAAACACGGCGGATTGTGTTTTCAGAAAAGATGATGCAAGCCAGATTCTTCTTCAACAACCGCAGTTTTGACCCTGCACGGATTGACTTTACGGGAAAGCTGGATTCTCTCGAGATTTGGGAATTGCAAAACCTATCAGACATGGATCATCCGTTTCATTTACACAGTTATCCATTTCAGATCATAGACCGTAATGGAAAACCCGAGCCATATCGGGCATGGAAAGATGTGGTGAATCTCAAGAAAAATGATTTGGTCAGGATTGCTGTGCCATTAAGTCATTTTACTGGCTTGACGGTTTTTCATTGTCACATTGTCGAACATGAAGATCGCGGCATGATGGGGACACTCGAGGTGAGGCGCTAATGGACAGTCTATTCCTTGGAGGGGATAATGCACAAAAAAACAGTCAAAATCGGTTTGG
>JAAFJQ010000017.1 GCA_013298185.1 Deinococcales bacterium | reverse complement strand
GTCCCCTGAATACAGCCGTATGTTCGGCGACGAGGTGATTCAATGAATCCGCTACGATTCCTTCGCCGTTCAAAGGCGGCTCCACAAAAAAGCACAGCTCGAGCCTTGATTTTAAGTGCCTTCCTGCTCGGTTCTGCTACCTTGGTTTTGGCGCAAGGCAGCACTACCCCAATTCGGATTGGCACACCAGATTCTCCGATCAGCAACCCGTCTGGGCAGCCAACCAAACCAAGCAATCCAGTAACACCCCAACCAACCAAACCATCAACAGCACAACCTACGAAACCATCAACCGCACAACCTACGAAACCAGCAACAGCTCAGCCAACCAAACCATCAACCGCACAGCCTGCAAAACCAGCCACTCAACCTACACAAGTTGGTAGCCCAACCAAACCTGCAACTGTACAGCCAGCCAAACCAGCGACCACGCAACCTGCCAAACCAGCTACCGCACAACCTGCCAAACCAGCCACTCAACCCACCCAAGTTGGTAGCCCAACCAAACCAGCTACCGCACAACCAGCCAAACCAGCCACTCAACCTACCCAAATTGGCAACCCAACCACAGCTCAACCAGCTAAACCAAATACCACAACGCCCTCGAGTCAAACCAACCCGACAGTCCAAGACGGCACAACCCTCAATGCTGCTCGAGGCGATGGTCAGAGCATTGCTTTGCCTTTGGCTTCGATTGGTAAGCAAGTCGGTTGGCGGATTGACCCTGATGATTACCGAATTAACGTGCCTGCTGGCGCGGCGGGTCGTCTCTCGAGCATCGAAGTCTTCAGCCCGGAAATCAACCGCAACGACTATGCCAATGGTCGTGACCGTGTGACGTACTACGGCGACGAGTTGTACGGCAAAACAGCCACCCTTCGCTCTGACTTCACCTTAAAAGACCCCAAAGGCGCAACTTTGTTCCAACGTAGCTACACCCCCGGGACAAGGCACAGCTATGAATCCCTCTACGAAGGTCCATTGCAACCGGGCTATTACCCATTCCAAATTGTTTCAGACGGCAACGGTAAGAACTCATATGCACTGCGAGCTACAGCTGGTTTCCGTGTTGAAGCCAGCCAATTCACCGTCAATGCCAGAGGGCAATTTAATAAAGACCAATTGGTTGCCTTTGTTGAGCTTGGACGCAGTACCCTTGGTAAAACCATCAAGCTGAGCAATTACGATGCTGACGGCGACAAAGAAATTGTGCTGACACTGGTTGCCCCAAATGGTCGTCGTTTTCAATTGACTGCTTCCGAAGATACTAAGTGGGCAACCAATGCCTTTGTCATGACCGAACAATTGCTTGGCACTTGGAAAATCGTTGGACGCATCTTGCCAACCACCCGCCAATTTAGCAATGCTTTTGCTTTCCGTTTGCGAATTGATGATAAGCCACTGTTTGCTTACTTGCCCGGTTTTACCACCACCAGCAAACCAATTCCACCACTCAAAGTCGAAGTCGTGGATACCAAGTTAAACCCAATCCCAAATGCCAGCTACAATGTCGCAGGTGCAGGTGCAAGCCGCATTGTCACCCCAACCCTGCCTCCATGCTGGAAGCCAGTCTCTGCCCAAATCCTACAAGGACAAGGTACAGTCAACTCGAGTACCCGTGTGACCGTCACCAGCGCTTCAGGCACAATCCGCTTTATTGCTGATTGCCCGCGCTCGAGTGTGCAAATCAATGCCGTGGCTTTGGTCTGCGGACAACGCACCCCTATTTCTGGTGTGAATGTCAGCCTGGCAGGTCAGACCGCCACCACCCCAGCCAATGTCAGTGTACAAGCAGGAACAGTCACCATCACCCCAAGCCCATTGGCAGGAGCAACGGCTGCTCCAGTCACCGTCACGGTGGCTCAAGGACAGACTGCCACAGCGACAGTTGAATACACCACCACCTCGAGCCTGACGCTTTCGCCAAGCAGCGTTGATATGTTTGTGGGCGACACCACAACCCTGACAGCAACTGCCAGCACGTCCTTTGCCAGCACCATCCCAGCCACAATTTCGATTGCCTTGCCAGATGGACTCGAGGCAACCGGACCAGTGCGTCTAAGTGGAACCATCTCGAGCAACCAAAGCCTGACCTTTAGTGTGCCGGTTAAAGCCACCAAGCCGCTGAATGGTGCCAGTATTCGCGCCAGCCTCGAGCCGAACTGTGGTGTGGTCGCCATCAGCACGGTCAATGCCCAACTCAAAGACATTGATTTGGCAATTGTCAAAACCGTCAATCCAACCAGCACGATTCTTGGCGGTAATGCGACTTATGTGATGCTTGTGACCAACGATGGACCAAACGACGCCACAGGTGTGATTGTCAGCGACCCATTGCCAGTTGGAGTGACTTTTGTTTCAGGTGAAACCAGCAATGGTGGTCTGGTGCAGTATGCCAATGGTGTGATGACTGCCAGCATTGGTAGCCTTAAACGTGGTCAGAGCGAAACAGTCACAGTGCGTGTCAAAGCCAATCGCGTTGGTACGTTCACCAACACCGCCAGTGTTTCGGGCAATGAGCCAGAAACCAACCTCAGAAACAACCAAGCCAGTGCCACCCTCGAGGTCAAGCAACCGCTAGGTGTGCTGAATGTTACAGCCAGTAGCTTGGTCTGCGGTGCAAGTAGCCCAATGCCAAGTGTCGGCTTTAGCATCAATGGCACAAAGTACAGCACCCCAGCTCGAATTGAATTGCCAGTTGGCGATTACACCATCGAAGGCGATGCCCTGCCAGACTCGAGCGTTACCGCCATACCAGTTTCGATCAGTGCCGATTCGGCGACCAATGCTGAACTGGTCTACAACGTCCGAACCCGTTTAGCACTGACCCCAGAAAACCTCGAGATGACAGCTGGCGAAACCAGCAGCATCACTGCAACTGCCAGTACCAGCTTCCCATACCCAGTTCCAGCTACAATTCGGATTTTATTGCCAGAACAATTCAGTCCAAGTGGTGAAGTCAGCAGCTCGGGCAGCACCAGCGCCAACAACCCATTGGTCTTTAGAGTTCCTGTTCGCGCTTTGCGCCCAGTCTCGGGCGCTCAGATACGCGCCAGCTTAGAACCAAACTGTGATGTCACCGATCTGAGCTTGGTCACAGTCAAACCAGCCCCACTTCCAGCTCAACGCCGTGAAAGCCAAGTCTTGTTGCTGGCAAAACTGGCTGAAACCCCGCTCAGTGGCACATCACTGATTTTGTCGGATCGGATTCCAGCCGAAGCCAGTTATATTGCTGGCTCGAGCCGTCTTGTAACTGACCCAACTTTTGATGTCAACACTCCTACAACGGCGGCTGGCACTGAAATCAATGATCCGTTTGTCTCAGGTGACCGCTTATTCTGGGTTGTTCCAGCCGAGCGCCTTGCCAGTCTTTCGGTCAATGCTTCACGCAGCTCGGGTTCAGTTGTCGGAAATGGTGTATACGGCGTGACGTACCGCTTGACCCACACTGGCGCATTGCGGATGCCAGAAGATCGGGTGGCTGCTATCGCAGTGATTCCAGCCCGTTCCGCCAATGGGCAACGCGGCACGCAAATCGCTGCTGACAGCCCACTTGGGCGCTTGGTCGGCACAGGTGATTTGGTGGTCTTACAGGGCAATCCAGAGATTCTGAACTTGCTGGCTCAAGCCCTGCCATTTGCAGGTGCAGCCACCAATGCCAACACCCGTCCACAAGGCGGAGTGGCAACCACGATTCGGGTTCGAGTCGAAAACGGCACAACCGACAGCATTGACAATCCAATGATCGTGATTGAAGCCCTAGACAAGGACGGCTTACCAGCTTCGGATGAATTCGCTACGATTGAATCAAGTGTAGATCTGCTTTCGCCCGATGCCCAACCATCGGTGCCGGGCTTCCAAGTCCGACTCGAGAATGGTGTTGGACGGGTGCGGATTCAAAACTTGGTTGGATCAGCTTCACAACAAGATTTCAACAACATCCCCGAAGTTCGCATCGAAGCCAGAATCAGCAACAGCAACGGCAACATCTCGAGTAGCCAAGGCTTCCGGGTGGGCAGCAATGGCTTAACCGCCGCTAACCCCAACCCATTGCAACCAACCACCATCCCAACCACAGCAGTCAGCCGCCCAATGGTTGGCGTTGGTGTGCTGAGCGTTGGTGGACAAATAGATATTTTTGGCAGTGGTAACTTCACCGCCAATGGTGGACTGCGTTTCTTCTTACGCGGTGATTTGTTCAGTGGTTTGAACATCACCCTTGGTATCAACTGGCAAGCCGACTACGACCCAACTCGAGTTGTAGACCCATTCCGCTTGAGCGGCACGCTCCTGCCAGAAGCAAACCCATTTGAACGCTTCCCACTCAAAGGCGACTCGAGCCAACTTGGAGATGACATTCGTTCCGATGAAGGTTTCTTCCTGCGCTTAGAAAGCGGCGAGAGCTTCGCTCAATTTGGGCGCTTTAATCCCGGCTTTAAGGGCGTGTTGTCCAGCTACAATGCCAATTACAACGGTTTGCAAGCCTTGGTTCGTAGCGGTGGTTTTGGTTTGAACACCTTTATTGCCGATGCACCAACCGCCAATACCCGTTTCCGCAAGCAAGCCGATTCAACCGATACGTACTTCTTGCCACAAGGCATCAACCGCGACACCGAACGTGTGGTGATTGGCACATACCGCTTACCAAATAATGTTGTACTGGTTGGCGACCAAGACCCATGCCGCAATACCACCGTGGTTAGAACTGAACTGCGTCGTTTGCCGCTGACCCGAGGCATTGATTACACCATGCGTTACGAAGTCGGTATTCTGACCCTGAAAAACGGAATTCCAAGCACCGATGCCAACGGCAACATCAACTGTATCGAAGTGGATTTTGCCACCGGCGTTGTCTCGAGGGACTTGCGAGCTGGTGTCCAAGCCACACTGGGCAATGATGGCTTTAACTTCAATGCCACTGCACTGCAATACCAAAACGGACAATTTGGCAACAATTCCGGAATCCTCTTTGGGGCTGGCTTAGGCTTGCGCGGCGGCGGCTTTGACCTTGGTATTGAAGGCGCACTGAGTGGTGTATTTGGCGCTCAATCCTTGGGTATCGCAGCCAATGCTGCTTTCACCAGTGGCGCTTTCCAAATTCGCGCTGCTCTGCAAGATAGAGCCGTGGGCTTTATTGACCCAGCCACCTTGGCTGATCGTTCCGGACGCAGCTTCAATGCTGGTTTGGTCTTGGGCAACAGCTTTGCTTTTGAAGCCAATGTTGACCACACCCAAAATTACATTAACGGTACTGGTAGCACAGGAGCAGGCGCACAGCTTCGCAATGACTTTGGCGGCGGATTTACCGTTGGGCTTGGTATGGCATACTTGTACAGCTTCCCAACCGATCGCAATCAACTTTGGGGAACTGCCAATGTCAACATCCCACTCGGCTTCTTGAAACTTGGCTTGTTGCAACAAGTACCAGTCCTCGGTGATGCCGCAACCTACGGCAGTACCACAGTTTCCTTGGACATTCCGCTGAACAGCGTCTTTAGCGTCTTGCTGCGTGATAAACTGACTTACGAATGGAATGGTATTCGCCAACAAATCAGCTTTGGGGTTCAAGGTTCGTTCTCCAACGGCGAATTGCTGCGAAACCTGTTTGGCAACCAAGCGATTGTGCCAAATGCCTTTGGTCAAACCAATGTCTTTGCCACGTACAACCTTGACACCGTCAGTGGTGATGCAGGACGCGCTCGAGTTGGTTTAGCCACCAATGTGCCACTCTCGGATACCTTCAGCTTGCAATTGGGCGCTGATGTGAACTTCACCCCAACCGCCAATGAGGCTCGAGCTGGCTTAACCTTCGGAGCGCTTTACACCGATGATGCCACCAAAGCCAATCTACGCGCCCAATACAGCTTCTTACCAGTGGGTGTGAAGCAAGTCTACACGGCTGGTTTGATTGCACAACTTGGTTCGCAATTTGTGATCAGCCCGCAAATCGAGTATGCCACCGACCCAAGCCTGATTAGCCCCGGTGTGACCATCAGCGATGGTGGAACATTCAGCGTTGCCTTTGCTTACCGTGGCAATGACTGGAGCATCCTCAGCAACAACACCGCTAAGTTTGGCTTGTACCGAGGCACATGTGCCACCTGTAGCGACCTGCTCGAGGGTGAATTCCAATTTGGCTACCAAGTCAACGAGAACTTCTTCGCTCGTAGTGGGATTGCTTACCGTTTGCCATTCCAAGCAGGCGCGTTCACCATTCAACTCAGCGCTGGAGTGACCACCTTCTTGTCAGACAGCTTCGCAGTTGGCGCACAAGGCGCAATTAACTTCCAACCTGCCACTGGAACAATTGGTGGAGCATTTGGTATCGAAGGCAGTCTGCGCTTGGTTGATAACCTGCTCTTTACCCTTGGTTATAACTTCGTTGGTATCAACAACGCCATCGGTAACACCTTCCGTCCGGGCTTGTACTTCCGCCTTGACTGGAAGCTCGATGAACGCACCTTTGGTTGGCGTTAAAGACTTACTTGTTGAAAAAATCCCCCTCGAGTCAGAGGGGGATTTTTTTTAGCCTTTGGTTACAAATCGGTAACAAGCCACGTAACTTCGCCGTTACCTTATAGGGCTACCTTATGGGCGTGAACGCAAGAACGTTCCCAATAAGGAGAAACATATGAAAAAGTCAAATACCTTAAAAACCGCTCTCGCCGCCCTCGCCTTGGTTGCTGCACCACTGACCTACAACGCAGTCATGGCGCAACAATCTGGAACAACCAGTGTGGTGCAACAAGCCGTGGATTACTCCAAGACCTTTGTGCAGAAACTGGCTGGTGCATTGGGCGTAGACCAAGCCAAGCTCGAGACAGCTCTGAAAACCGCGAGTAACGGCACGGTAGATGAAATGCTCAAAAACCAAGACATCACCCGAAGCCAAGCCGACCAACTGAAAGCCCAAGTGGCAGCAGGAAACTCCCCATTTTTTGGCAGCGAACGCTTTGACCGACGCGGCGACTTTGATGGACGAGGACCTGGAGGAATGGGACGCGGTGACCCTCGAGACGGCGGACGAGGTGGTGCTGGTGGAATGATGGGCAAGCCTCGAGGAATGATGGACATCAACATCTCGCAAGTCTCTTTGCTCGAGAGCGCAGCCAAAGCCCTGAACCTAAGCATCGTGCAACTTGATACCCAATTGCGAGCAGGTCAAACCCTAACCAGCCTCGCTACAATTCAAAAAGTGAACCTCGAGACGGTCAAAAAAGCCGTGACTGACAACTTGAAAACGCAACTTGCAGCCAGTGTCAAAGCTGGAACAATCACCCAAGCGATGGCTGATGAAATTCTGGCTCGCGCTCAGACCGAAGCCAACTTTGGATTGATGGGAGGACGCGGCGGCAGACGATAAATTCAAAACATTTTCTCAAGCAGAAGGCAAAAGCCTTCTGCTTTTTTCATGACGCTTAGCCGAAGTTGCATCTGTATACTCGAGCTGTGCTGCGAGAAGTGGTTCTGCTGATGCTGCGCCTAGGGCTGACTGCTTTTGGTGGTCCGGCTGCCCATATTGCCATGCTGCGCGAAGCCGTGGTGGTCAAGCGTAAATGGATTACTGAGCAGCAATTCCTTGACTACCTCGCGGTGGTCAATCTGATTCCAGGTCCAAACAGCACTGAACTCGTCATGCACGTTTCGTTCGAGAAAGCAGGTTGGCGCGGGCTTTGGCTTGGTGGTGCGGCATTTATTGTTCCAGCCGCTAGTTTAACCTTGCTTTTTGCATGGCTTTACCAAGAATTTGGAACGACCCCTGTTGGCATTGGAATTCTGGCTGGCATTAAACCCGTGGTGATTGCCGTGATTGCCCAAGCCATTTGGGGCTTGTTGCGCCCAGCCCTTAAAACCTCGAGCCTGAGCGCGGTGGCGTTTTTGGCGGTGATGGGCTACCTCTTGGGTTTGAATGAATTGCTGATTTTAATTGGTTTGGTCTTAGCGCATTTTTTCCTGACCCGAGCCAAAACGGTGGCAGCCCTCGAGCCGATCAGTTTGTGGTTGTTATTTGGGTTGTTCCTGAAAATCGGTGCGACTCTGTACGGCAGTGGTTATGTGCTGCTAGCGTACCTCAAAAACGAATTTGTGACCAGGGGTTGGCTGACTGAGCCGCAGCTTTTGGCGGCGGTGGCGATAGGGCAACTCACACCGGGTCCGGTCTTTTCGAGTGCCACGTTTGTTGGTTTTCAAATCGCGGGTGTATCAGGTGCGATTCTCGCCACCATCGGTATTTTTCTACCTGCTTTTTTGTTTGTGTGGGCAACGCACAGTTGGCTCGAGAAGCTGCGCTCGATTCCTTGGACAAGTCGCTTGCTGGATGCTGTTGGCGCGGCGGCACTTGGTTTGATGGTTGGGGTTGCCTTGGTGTTGGCTCGAGATGCAATTGTGGATATGACGACTGCCCTGATTGCCTTACTGAGTGCAGTTGCCTTGGTGCGTTTCAAGGTCAATTCGACTTGGTTGATTCTAACTGGGGCGTTTTTGGGAGTGCTATACAGTTTGACATAATTTGAAATTCGAGCCGCGATAAATCAAACTCTTTGTTTCTCCTGTGTGGCTTTTTTGCCCTCCGATGGCTGAGGATGCTCAACCAACACCTCATTGGCTTTCGGCGTGCTTGGCTGCTGTACGGCTGATTGAACCACCACAAAAAGCTTCAGGGTGATGATTTCATGGGGCTTCATTTGAAGTTTCAGTTGCCCATTTTTGAGTTTTAGTTCCTCGAGTTGACGCTCGAGAAAATCCACTCGAACGGCTTTTTGAACCCTTAAGAAATCCAAGTCCAGCAAGCCTGAATAAGCCCGACCAGATGGCTCGTAAAGCCGAAGTAACAACGCATTGTTGGTTGAACTTTTGGATAAACTGCTGACCACCAAACCCGAAGTCTGAAATAAGTGCTGCAATGCGCCCAACATTGGACTGTTGAAATCAATGCCAGCTTTTGTCGCAGTCTCGAGCGTATTGGTTGGCTCGAGAATTTGCAGAGCATAACTAAATTCATGTTCGCCAAGGTCAGCCGTCGGGTCTGGGTACATCGTGCCACGCAGCAACGACATGGACAGGATTTGATCGTCTAAAGAAAAACCATACTTGCTGTCATTCAAAAGCGCCATTGCTTGTCCGCCAGCCTCGAGCAGCACAAAACGATGCGCTGGAACTTCAAACGCGGCTGCCTCGGTTGGGGTGTTGGCTTTCATCGCTCGAGGCACAGCTCCAAAAGCATTTTCAAAATAAGCGTGTTGAATCTGAATCCCAACTGGAATCTCGAGCCGCAAATGAACTCGTTTTTCATGCCACTGCACATGATTTTTCACCACCAAGCGCCCAGCCTCGAGCGTCAGAACTTGAGTGAAGACCGAATCTCGCCAAGTGTGAATCAGTTTTAAGCCCGTCTCGAGTAGCACAATTTCAACTTTGGTTTGGATTGGAGCAGACGCTTTTGGGTTGACATCCCATGCTTCCCATTCCCGTGGAACATCGTGCTGAGCGGTAAATTGCATCGGGGCTTGAAGGTATTCCGTGCCAATTTTGTCTTTGACGGATTCGACCCAGCCGTTTTGATTGACCAGGACACTCAAAAGATCATTTTTCAATTGGTATGTGCTATTCTCCAACTTTTGAATAGAAACTCGAGCAAACTTTCTTTGCGCTCGAGCTAGAATTTGATCAAAGGCGAGTCGAGTATTGCCTTTGACTGGTGCATTCTCGAGCAGAACTGTGCATTCAAACAAAGCAGTCCCAAGGGCTGAATGGGCATCCTCATAGACTTCGCGGATGCTCGAGCCGGGCAGAATATCGTGGAATTGATGCAGCAACAAGGTTTTCCAAAGCAGCTCGAGTTCCCCTGTCGGGTAACTTTCACCCTCGAGCCACGCCAGCGACCACAGCGCTTCAGCCTCCAATAAGCGATGCTCGAGTTGCCGATGCAATTTTTTGACTTTGGCTTGGCTGGTCAGCGTGCCTCGGTGAAGTTCGAGGTACATCTCCCCGTGCCAAACAGGTAAATCAGTTGGTAGCTTAGCGTAAAAATCATCCACCCGAGTCATCTCGAGCTTTGGCATGGCAGGAAAATCTTTGAATCTGGCATAACCCTCGAGGTGTTCGCGGCTTGGTCCACCGCCGCCATCGCCGTAGCCAAAAGCAAGCAGAGTTTGCGGCGGATTTGGGTGTTTGAGCCATGCTTTGCTGCTTTTGCCTTTGTAATTTTTCCAAGTCTCGAGCAGGCTTTTGGCATCTATTTGGGCGTTGTAACTGTCAAACTGATTCCAGAAGCAGTGTGCCAGCACTTTTGAACCATCCAAGCCTTGCCAGATAAACAAATCATGTGGAAACTCGGTCGTTTCATTCCAGCGCAGCTTCGTCGTGAAAAACTTGTCCATCCCGCCAAGTCGCAGCAATTGAGGCAGTTGCGGATTGAAACCAAAGGTGTCTGGCAACCAAGAAACCGTGCTGATCTGACCAAACTTCTCGAGAAAGTAATGTTGCCCGTATTGAATTTGCCGAACCCAAGATTCACCGTTCAGCATCTGCCCATCGGGTTCGACCCACATGCCGCCAATGGCTTCCCAACGACCCTCGAGAATCCGCGCTTTGACTTCTTCAAACATCTTTGGGTCGTCCTGCTCGAGCCACGCATAGGCTTGGGCGCTGGACTGGTTAAACTTAAAATCTGGGTAACGGTTCATCAAATCAAGCACTGTGGCAAAGGTGCGCCGAATTTTGCGGCGGGTTTCGGAAATCGTCCAGAGCCAAGCCAAATCAATATGGGCATGACCGGTCAGCGCAAGGCTGCCCTGCGGTGGATAAAGTTTTTTGATGTTCTCGAGGTGCGTCTGAAGTTGTAACCCAGCCGCATTAACCCCAAGCAACCAATTACGCTCGAGCGGACGAAGTTCTGGGATTTTGGGTAAACTCCATAAAATACTGCGCTCAAATGGATTGCCAAGTGTGCCGTGCATCAACCTCGAGAGGTAATCCTCGGCGCTGCTCGTCCAAGGTAGTTGCTCGAGAACATCCTCGGTGGCATTCAGCAAATGCGGCACAACCTCGTGAGCGCCAAGTGTGGCGCAAGCCATATGCACAGATTCCAAATCCTGTAAGAACCTGCGAACCTCGAGATGCGGTGCGACCAAATACGACCGGGCAAGGCTTGGAACATCGTTTCTCGAGCCGAACAAACCTTTGGGAACAGCTTCGACAATGATTTGGAAGGTTTCCCCACCCTCTGCCTTCTCCAGTATTGGAAAAGCCTTATGAAAAGGATTCAAACCACCACGAAAAACAGTGCCACTCGAGTTGGTGACCAGCACAAAGCCCTCGCCGCCAAAGTCCAGCTCGAGTTCAACAGGGAAACCTTTCAGGGAATCTGGAATGGTTACACTCGTTTCAAATTTCACAGCGCCTTGCTTATGGGTGTTGTACCCATTTGTGCCATCAGAAAATCCCCAAGAATCACCTAATCGAATGGCTCGAGGCTCGAGGTTCGGTTGGGTGATGCTCCACTCGAGAATCGGCGCTTCAAGCGCGTTGCGCCACGCGGAAAGCTCTAGCATTCGCCGCTCGAGAAGTCGGATGCGGTGCGCGATGGTGAGTTGCCACATGCACAACAGTTTAACCCTTATGTTGTACTGACTTCTATGTTACCTACAAACACATGTCTGTCACAAAAAAGCCTCCCCAACCGTGAGGTTGGGCGAGGTGGCAGGCGTAGCCTGACGGAGGGGCTTCGACACGCAGACCCCTCCGTCTCGAGCTTCGCTCGATCCACCTCCCGCTGTCTAACGACAGGGGAGGCTAAAACCAAGTGCTAATTCACGAGCTAGGAAGTTAAATATACTGTTACAGACAATGAAACTGATTGGGTTAGGTCTATGAGTTATGATGTCGTTCATGCCCGAACTGCTCTTGTACTCCAAACCCGGTTGCGGTCTGTGCGATAAAGCCAAAGCACTGCTGAACGCCGCTAACCTCGAGTATACCGAAATCAACATCCTCGAGAATCCCGAGGGTATGGCGATGTATGCTTTTGAGATTCCAGTTTTGACTGACTCGAGTGGACATGAATTCATCAAGGGCAATTTTAGCGAATCTCGAGTTGCAGCGCTCTTGATGCGTTTATAATTGCGCCATGCTCCCACGTCTGAATCGGCTTTTTGCAGCGGATGGCAAGTGCTTTAACGTTGCCATTGACCATGGTTTTTTTGGTGAATCCAGTTTTTTGTCTGGAATCGAGAACATGCAATCGGCGGTGCAGACCGTTGTGGCTGCCATGCCCGATGTGGTGCAATTATCGGTTGGGCAAGCGCGGCATTTGCAGACCTTGCGCGGTCGAAAGCCAGCTCTGGCACTGCGTTCGGATGTGGCGAATGTTTACGGCTCGAGTCTGCCAAATATGCTGTTTAGTGAAATGCTCGAGTCGCCCGTCGAGCAAGCGGTACGCTTAGATGCGGCTTGTATTGTGGTGAATTTGTTGATGCTGCCCAATCAACCAGAATTGCATCGGGCGTGTGTTCAGAACATTCTGAAACTCAAGCCTCTGTGCGAGCAACTTGCCATGCCAATGATGGTCGAGCCATTGGTGATGCAAAATAACTCGAGTAGGGGAGGGTACATGGTGGATGGTACGCTCGAGAAAATTTTGCCGCTGGTTCGTCAAGCTGTGGAACTCGGGGCGGACATCATTAAAGCTGACCCATGTGATAACCCACTCGAGTATCACAAAGTCATTGAAATTGCTTCAGGCATTCCTGTGCTGGTGCGCGGCGGTGGGCGTGTGTCCGACCAAGAAATTCTCGAGCGTACCAGTGTTCTGATGCAGCAAGGCGCAAGCGGCATTGTTTATGGGCGTAACGTGATTCAGCATCCCAGGCCAAGTGGTATCACCAAGGCACTGATGGCAATTGTGCATGACGGTGCTTCGCCAAGTGATGCGCTGGAGATGATATGAAAACCCTGCGCTTTGGCATCATTGGTTGCGGTTTGATGGGACGCGAATTTGCTTCGGCAGCCGCGCGTTGGATGCACCTGCTCGAGATGGGTGTCAAACCCGAAATTGTGGCGGTCTGCGACACCAATCCTAAACTCACCGAATGGTTTAGCACAAATTTCTCGAGCGTTAAACTAGTCAGCACCAACTACCAAGATTTGCTCGAGAATCCAAATGTGGACGCGATTTACTGCGCTGTGCCGCATAACCTCCATGCGGAGTTGTATGTCAACATCATTCAAGCAGGCAAGCATTTACTCGGCGAGAAGCCTTTTGGCATTGACCTCGAAGCCAATACAAAAATTCTCGAGGCGGTCAAAGCCAATCCCAGTGTGTTGGTGCGTTGCTCGAGTGAATTTCCGTTTTTTCCAGCGGCACAAAAATTGGTGAGGTTCGCCGAGGAAAAACGCTTTGGACGCATTCTCGAGGTCGAAGCTGGTTTTTGGCACAGCTCAGACCTTGACCCAAATAAACCAATCAATTGGAAGCGCATGATTGCCATCAACGGCGAGTATGGCGTGATGGGCGACCTTGGTTTTCATGTGGTGCATTTGCCAGCGCGGTTCGGTTGGATTCCCTCCGATGTCCGAGCGGTGTTAAGTAATATCACCACCACCCGACCCGATGGAAAAGGCAACATTGTGCCGTGTGAGACTTGGGATAACGCTCAACTCCTGACTCGAGTCGTCTCGAGTGATTTTGAATTTCCAATGACGCTCAGCACCAAACGCATCGCGCCTTCAGAAACCAACACTTGGTTTTTACGTATCATGGGTTCGGATTTCAGCGCCGAGTTCAGCACCAAGCAACCAAAAACTCTGCGAACCCTCGAGTACAAACGTGGTCTGGCACAGGCTTGGCAGGTGCAAGACTTGGGTTATGAGGGTTTATACCCAAGCATTTCAGGTCATATTTTTGAATTTGGTTTCACCGACAGTATTTTACAAATGTGGGCGGCTTTTTGCGATGAAGCCATTGGGAATACCCCAAAGTTTCGTTGTGGCACACCCGAAGAAACCGCGCTCAGTCATCAGCTTTTTACGGCTGCGCTCGAGTCACAAAAAAATCAAAGTGTGGTCAAACTATGAGCGTGGCTTGTGTTGGCATTTTGGTGGCGGATTGTGTGGCGTACCCAGTCGAGCGACAAGCCGAGTTTGGCAAACTCGAGTTGGTCAAGCACATCAGCCTTCACGCTGGCGGCTCGGCGGGAAGCACAGCGTATGGACTTGCCAAACTCGGCGCTCAGACCAAACTGATTGGCGTGGTCGGCGCGGATGGCTTTGGTGATTTTCTGCGTTCTGAAAGCCTTAAACACGGGGTTGATTCGAGCCTGATTCGGGTAGACCCAAACAACTCAACCTCGGCTACCTTGGTCAGCACCGACTCAAGTGGCGAACGGGCTTTCCTGCATTCAATCGGTGCAAATGCCAGCCTTGTACCTTCTGATGTGCCGCTCGAGCAACTCAAAGCCGATGGCGTAAACATTTTGCACCTAGCAGGTTTCTTTATTCTGCCCGGCATGGAAGGACAAGCAGGCGAACCGGCTTTAGAGCTGTTCACTCGAGCCTCGAGCCTTGGCATATTGACTTCACTCGATTGCGTTTGGGATGCCACGGGACGCTGGGCAGATTTAATCGGAGTTGTTCTAGCCCAAACTGACATTTTTTGTCCAAGCCTCCAAGAAGCCCAAGCCATCACCAACAAACTCGAGCCTCGAGAAGTGGCAACAGCTTTATTTGAAATGGGCATTCGGCAAGTTGTCAGCCTCAAAATGGGTGAAGCTGGTTCTTTTGTTGCCACAAAAACTGGTCAGCACTGGCTTGTGCCAACCGCCAAAGTGCAAACCGTGGATGGCACAGGATGTGGTGATGCCTTTATCGCAGGATTTTTAGCAGCTTATTTGCGGGGTTTGCCGATGCTCGAGTGTGCCAAAATGGGCAATGCCACAGGTGCAATGGTAGCAATGGCTGCTGGTGCTACAGCTGGTTTACAAGATTGGAACAGCACATGGAAATTGGCGCAAACGCTTCATAACTAAGTATCTCCCGCTTTCATTTTAGAATTTTCAAAAAGCGGCAATTCTTTCATTACAGCGTGAGATACGCTGACCTTACTCCTGTTAGTCGGAAATGTTTTAGCAAAAAACGCTAAAACATTTCAGGGAGGTACTTAGAAGCGAGAAGCCGCTCAACTAATCGTTAAGGCTTAGCCCATCTACGCGCTTTGGTAGAGGCATTTCTGTAATTTTTGTTAGACAATCCTCAAAGCTCATAGCTCATAGCCCACAGCTCAAAGCTCAAAGCTCAAAGCCCATACCCTCGAGGTTTTTTCAATGACACCCATCCATGACATTTTTAATCGCATCTTGCATGACCCCCGTTTTGACCCCACTGATTTTGTAATCGGTTTTGACTCGAGGTTCGATGGTTTACAAGAACGTAGCTTTGAATCTTTTCAACTTTCCGAAATTCCTTGGCATCGGGTGCAGTATCTTCGTGACTCGAGTGGGATTCGTTGGGATAAACGCACCAAATTCGATTCAATTCAGTTTTCTGGCATCAAAGATGCGGCTGTCGGAGAAGTTGCACAAAATCAACGTACAATTAAGCAGGATAAAATCATGAAACCAAAAGAACTATTGGCTCTCGGCATTCCGCAAGCGGCGCTTGGTCTGACCGCGCAGCTCTTAAAAACGCATCCTGATAAACCAACCATGCTCGAGGAATTGCGTCAGGTGCTTGCAAAACCAGATGGGTATGCTGGGCATTTTTTGCCGTTGCTCGAGGAATTGTCTAAACCAGCTCCGATTGGCGCTCGGGATGAACCTGTGCCGTACAAAATCTGGGGTTCTGGTCTGGATGCTGGGTCGCTCGAGCAGATGAAAAACGCGGCACGGCTGCCTGTGGCGGTGCGTGGCGCACTGATGCCCGATGCTCACCAAGGCTATGGGTTGCCAATAGGCGGCGTGCTGGCAACCGAAGGTGCTGTGATTCCTTATGCGGTTGGGGTGGATATTGCTTGCCGCATGAAATTATCCATTCTTGATATTCCAGTTTCTAAGGCGTTTACCCGTCATTTGGATGAGTTAAAACGTGCCATTGAATCCGAAACCAAGTTCGGTGCGGGTGCAACTTGGCAGCGTCCGCTCGAGCATCAGGTTCTGGATGCGGATTGGAGCGTCACCAAAACTACCAAGGATGTGTTCGCTAAGGCGCGTGGTCAGCTTGGTACTTCGGGCAGCGGCAATCACTTTGTTGAGTTTGGGATCATCACCCTCGAGAAGCCAGACCTTGGGCTTGAGGCTGGCGAGTACTTGGCGCTGCTTTCGCACTCTGGTTCTCGAGGAGCAGGGGCGACGGTGGCGAATCATTACTCGAACCTCGCCATGAATTTGCATCCAGAACTGCCAAAGGAACTCAAGCACCTTGCGTGGCTCGAGATGACATCAGAAGCTGGTTTGGAGTACTGGGCAGCTATGAACCTGATGGGCGAGTATGCCAGTGCCAACCATGCGCTGATCCACAAGAAAGTCGTCAAAGCCGTTGGTGCAAGTGTTCTGGCGGGTGTAGAGAACCACCATAATTTTGCTTGGCTCGAGACCCACAACATTGACGGCGACCTACGTCAGGTCTATGTCCACAGAAAAGGTGCTACGCCAGCCGGAGCGGGTGTGCTGGGCATGATTCCGGGCAGCATGGCAACCCCCGGTTTTGTGGTGCGTGGATTGGGCAACACCGATAGCCTGCACAGTGCCAGCCACGGCGCAGGTCGTGCCATGAGCCGTACCAAAGCCAAAGAGCAGTTCAATTGGAAAATGGTACGTCCAAAACTCGAGGCGGCGGGTGTGACGCTGCTTTCGGCGGGGATTGATGAAAATCCTTTTGCGTATAAGGATATTGACGCTGTGATGAACGCACAAACCGATCTGGTCAAGGTGATTGCTCGGTTTGATCCAAGAATTGTCAAAATGGCAGATGACGGGACGAGTGAGGATTGACACGTCTTGCCAGCGAAGATTGACACGTCTTGCCAGCGAAGATTGACACGTCTTGCCAGCGAAGATTGACACGTCTTGCCAGCGAAGATTGACACGTCTTGCCAGCGAGGTTTGATACAAACTCGCCATTGTCCTGTCACCATTTGGATTTAGGCTTTTCTCACATGAGGTATTGGTCATTACTACTCTGTGTCGTTTTGCTGACATCGCTGGCTCGGGCTGAGTCAGCTTACAAGGCTCAATATGGTTGGGGCTTGGCGAAACAAATCGCTACGCCAAGCCTGACGCAAGGCATGGTGATTGACCAGAATCAAATCATCATTGCCGAAACGGCTGGACTCGAGCGCCGCGACCTGAACGGTAATAACCCAAAACTGCTGCTCGAGCAAACCGGTATTCGTGGTTTGCAAGGTGCGGGCAGCGGCGCTAATTTAGCCCTAGCATGGTACGGGCGCGATGTGGTCAACCCAAGTGGTTTGTGGTGGCGTTACCAAAATAAAACGGTTTTTGCGCTTGACACGCCGTATAACACGTTTGCACTGCTCGAGGTCGGTGGTTTGCCTGTGCTGGTTGGGGTTACCCAACAAGGCAGCCTGACAGGCGTGGTGGTGCAACCTTGGGGAAAAGAACCTGAAACGATTTTTCAAACCAAACTGAACATCGGGGCTTTGGCAGCAAACAGCGTGGATGGAAAAATTGGTATTGCCTTTGCCGAGGGCTACCGCAATCCCCAAGACGAAAAGTACGATTTGCGTTTTCTTGAGTTGCCAAGTCTCGGGTCTGGTGCTGTGCGCTCGAGAATCCTTGCACCTGCGGTTTATCTTGGGCGTGAGCAGCGTTATGGTATGGCAGTCAAAGACGGGTCGTTGTTACCGATTTGGTGGTACGAAACCAAAGAAGAACAGAATTTGGCGGCGTTTACCAAACAGCATAATCCTCGCTTGGCATTTTTTGAGGCTGACAAAGTGGTTGAATTTGCGCCACCGACTGCTTATATCGGACAAATTGGCAAGAGCTTGTACTATGCCTTAAACAATCAAATCTATGCGTATGATCTCGAGTCCAAGCAGTCTCGAGTTGAAATCACAGCACCCACGAGTTTTAGTTTTGCAGCTGTTTCACAGAATCGCCAAATGGCTTGGCAGAGCTTGCAACGCGATGGTTTTACCAGTCAGCTTTGGTTTGTTGACTCGAGTCTGGCATATAAACCAAACTTGATTGATGAGGTTTCTAAGACTTTGGGTTGGAATCCTTGGTTTCCGTTTCAGAATTTATTTGGACAAACCGCGCTTTCCTTGATGCTGGCGACGTTAGCTGTTGTGCTGGTTGCACCTGTGGTTTGGTTGCTGCGTGGTCGCTTTGACTTTGGACAAGGTGCTTGGTTTGGGGCGGGTATTGCCGTGTTCTTGTTGCTGTTGGTTCGTTTCTTGGGTGGAAATGTGATTGCAACAGGCTGGGTTTTTGCTCCCCTATTAACTGCATCGTGGCTGGTGGTACTCGGCGGGATTGGAGTTGGAGGATTGGTGGTGTTTTTCCAACGTCATCGCTTGAACCAAATTGAATTGGGTGCAACCATTGCTGCCAGTTTGGTGGTGTTGATTGGTACGTTTTTCACGGTTTTCTCGAGAATTGGGTTCTTGAAGTTCTAGCATATCGGAGGGAACGATGCTGCTTTTTGTGGTCAAGCGTTTACTGAACATTCCAATCATGTTTTTGTTGTCTACGCTCTTGGCGTTTATGATCATTCAAGCTGGACCTGGCAACCCAGCCGACCTTCAGGCTTTTGGCAATGACCGTTACGGTAAACAAGAAGTGATGCGTTTTATTGCCGAATTTGGCTTGGATAAACCAGTCATGGTGCAATACCTCGAGTGGCTTGGTCGGGCTGTGACAGGCAACCTTGGACGCAGCTTAGAAACCCGTCGTGAAGTCAGCGATACAATGCGTTCACCTGTGTTTAATTCAATTCTACTTGCCACCTCGAGTTTGCTGGTGGTGTTTTTGATTGCCACGCTGATTGGTGTTTATAGCGCGGTTTTTGAGAACAGTTTGTTTGATCGAATCATCAATGCAGCATCTTATGTTTTTTTGGGTTTACCGAGTTTTTTCTTAGCTATTTTATTTGTGCTGGCGATTCTCGAGTTGGGCTGGCGGGGGATTCGGATTGTGCCAATTGGTGGTATGACCTCAGATAACTTTGATAACCTTTCGCCCGTGACTCAAGTTCTGGATGTGCTTTGGCATATGCTTGCGCCGATGCTTTGCATTGCCTTGTCGCAAGTCGCACTTTATGCCCGACTTTTGCGTTCGCAAATGATTGAATTTCTAGCCGATGATTTTGTTCGCACCGCCAAAGCCAAAGGGCTACCAACAAGAGAAGTGTACTTTAAGCACGCTTTACGCAACGCCTTGATTCCTTTTGTGGCTGGGATTGGTGGCTTACTGCCTGCTTTAATTGGCGGGGCGGGTTTGGTCGAAGTGGTTTTTAACTGGCCCGGAATCACCAATGTGATGCTGAATGCCCTCGCAGTCAAGGATTTCTTTTTATTTACGGGCTTGGTCAGCGTCAGCATTCTGATTTTAATTGTTGGCAATGTGCTGGCAGATGTGCTGCTGGCTGTGGTTGACCCTCGGATTCGTTACCAATAAAGGAGTGACCATGACGGCGATTGCGCTTCCGCTCGAGACGAAAACCAAAAGCAAAAGCCAGTGGCAAGTTGTTTGGGAGCAGTTTCAAAAACAACCCCAAGCTGTATTTGCGTTATTGGTGCTGCTGGCATTGTACATCGGCGCGGTCTTCGCTCCGTTTTTAACGCCTTATGACCGACAAGAATCCTTTGGTCTTGAAGGAGTGCGCTACCAAGCCCCAACCCAAGTGCGTTTCTGGGAAAATGGGAGCCTTCAAGCTCCGTTTGTTTATGCCACAGTACGAAAAGTGGATTCGCAGACCTTTGAAACCAAGTATTTTGAAGACACCGCTCAAAAATTCCCGATTCGTTTTTTTGCCGAACGTGGTGAAGCCTATAAGTTATTTGGTTTGTTTGACACTCGAGTCCGGTTGGTCAGTGTAGAAGCTCCAGCACGGCTTTTTTTGATGGGTTCAGATGGCAGTGGGCGCGATATTTTCTCGAGAATTTTGTTAGGAGCGCAAATCAGCCTAAGCATTGGTTTTATTGCGGTGGGAATCAGTTTTTTGATTGGTGCAATTCTGGGCGGCTTGGCTGGCTATTATGGTGGGATATTGGATGCGCTTTTGATGCGTTTTGCCGAAGTGATTCAAGCCATTCCACCGTTTTTCTTGCTGATTGCTTTATCTGCCCTCATTCCAGCTTTATTACCACCTGAACAGTACTTTTTTGGTGTGATTATCATGCTGGGCTTCAGTTCTTGGATGGATCTTGCCAAAGCCATTCGTGGTCAAGTGATGTCCATTCGTGAACAAGAATTTATTGTTTCGGCGCGGGCATTGGGTATCCCAGAAGGGCGGGTGATTCTGCGTCATATTTTGCCGAACACCGCCAGTTATTTGGTGGTGCTTGGGTCAATTACCATTCCAAGTGCGATTCTAGCCGAAAGCGGCTTGTCATTTATTGGGCGGGGTATTCGTGAACCTGCCGTCAGTTGGGGTTCAATGATTTCGGACATCACCCAAAATGGTGTGGCTGGCTTAAATTTGCATCCTTGGGCACTCGCTCCTGGTTGGTACATTCTGGTGACAATCGTGGCTTGGAATGTGCTAGGGGACGGCTTAAGGGCAGCATTTGACCCTAAGAAAAGGCGTTGAATCTCGAGAGGAGGCTTATGAAAAAAAGTATTGCAGTGTTGGTCATTCTGGGTTTAACAACGGCGTTGGCGGATGCGATTACAGTCAAGTTCCGTACCAACTCGAGGGAAGTGGATACGATCGAAAAAAATGGTAAAACGCTGGCAGATATTGGCGAGCTTTCTTTTGCGCTTGGGGTGCAGTACAGCGTCAGTGGTAATAATGTCACGGTTTATCTTGGTAAAAAAATCAAAACCGTGGTGACAGGTTCTTTGGGTGGACGCTTTGATTGGGTTTATGTTGATCCGATATTGGTGGCTAAAAATCTGGGGTATTCCTCGAAGCTCGAGACAATCACCAATGCAAGCAAAGTCAGCACCGATGTCCTGACCGTGAATTACGCAGGGGCAGTTAAATGCGAAGATTTTAGCTATTGGGAAGATGCCCAAAAGTTTTTTACTGCCAGCAGTAACCTTACGGCTCGAGAATTTGATGACCGCGACCCATATAAACTTGATCGTGGCAAAGACGGCACAGCTTGTGAGTTCCTACCTCGGATGCGTTAAAATGCCCGCATGACATTACCCAACGGATTTTTAGCCGGTGCAACCAAAGCTGGTATTAAACCTTCTGGTAAAACCGATTTGGCTTTGCTGGTCAGCCAAGCGCCTTGCACTTGGGCATACACAGGTACAAGCAACAAAGCAGCTGCGCCGTGCGTCACCCGTAACCGCGCTCTGCTCGAGGCTGACTTGCCTGTCCAAGCGATTGTGGTCAATGCAGGCAACGCCAATTGCGCCACAGGACAAGTTGGTGTGAGTACCAATCAACGCATGGCAGAAGTCAGTGCAGCACAACTTGGTCTGGCAGACTCGAGTATTGTCACGGCAAGTACAGGTGTGATTGGTGTGCCTTTGCCAGTGGAAAAAATCGAAAACGGACTGCCCAATATTACCCTTGCGCCGAACCTCGAGCCATTTGCGCTTGGGATTATGACCACCGACCTTGTGCCAAAAACCGCCAGTGTGACCCTGAAAAACGGTGTGAAAATCGTTGGGGTTTGTAAAGGTAGCGGCATGATTGCGCCAAACATGGCGACCATGTTGGCATACATTGTTTCAGATGCCGAAGTGCCACAATTTGAACTTCGTGCCAAGTTTTTACAAATTGTGCAGCGCAGCTTTAATCAAGTCACGGTGGACACCGACACCAGCACCAACGATATGGCATTGCTGCTTTGTAACGGCTTGGCTGGCAGCGTTGATCTGCTCGAGTTCTGGCAGGGCGTGGAAGATGTGGCGGTATCCTTAGCCAAGCAACTGGCAAGGGATGGCGAAGGTGCAACCAAGCTCTTGACAGTGCATGTACAAGGCGCACGTTCCGACCTCGAGGCTCGAGTTGCGGCGCTGTCGGTGGCTGCCAGCCCGCTTTGGAAGAGCGCGGTCTACGGTAACGATCCCAATTGGGGACGAATCATGATGGCAATTGGCAAATCTGGTGCGGAGTTCATCACCGAAGAAGTGCAAATTGCTTTGCAAGGTACAGTGCTGTTTGACCATGCGGTACTTCCATTTGACCGCTCCAAGGTCAGCCAAGCGATGCAAGCCGAGGAAGTGGTGGTGTTGGTGGATTTACGCCAAGGCGCAGGGCGCGGCACAGCTTGGGGTTGTGACCTGACCGAAGGTTATGTGAAAATCAACGCTGAATACACAACTTAAAGAATGTTTGGCGATTTTGCACAATGATTTCATCTTGGCTCGAGTAAACTGTTTTTATGTCGTCGCGTGTGCCAAGTGCTGCCGCTATTTTCGAGCAACAACTGCTCGAGGCTCGGATATTGCGACGGGTCAACACAGCCGCAGCTCAGTTAGAACCAATTCATGTGCTGAATGTCTTATGCGCTGAAATTGCCAAAGCCCTTCAAGCTGATTCAGCTGCTTTTGGAAGACTGATTGAACATAAAGCCGCCATAGAAATCATTGCCGAGTATCGCACCAATGGCTCGAGCGCAATTGGTATACTGTTGCCTTTGTCAGGCAATGACATCACCCCTAAAGTTCTAGCTGAACGTCGCCCATTTGTGATTCAAGATGTGAAAAACGCTATTCGTTTTGGGGATAACCGCGAAGCAGCTTTGAGTTTTGGTATCCAAAGTATGTTGATTGTTCCGGTTTTGGCTGGTGACGATGTGGTTGGAACATTAGGGGTTGATTCCTATACCTTGCGTGATTTCAGCCCTGCTGACCAAAACCTAGCCATGAGCCTAATTCAAGCTGCGATTCCAGCCTTAAAACAAACCCATATGATCGAAGCGCTCCGCAATGAACTTCATGAGCGGCAAAAGATTGAATCGGCTTTGCGCCGCAGCCAAACCCGCTTTATTGATTTGGTCAATAACATCGAAGGGATGGTGTTTGAAGGTGAAATCAAAAACGGAGTTTCAAAATTAACTTTTGTTTCTCAGCACAGTGAACAAATTTTGGGATACCCGATTGACTGGTGGTTTCAAGAACCCGAATGGGCGAGTAAGCCAGTACATCCTGAAGACCGAGAGATTGTTCTTAAGGGTATGCAAAAAAGTGCTGAACAAAAAAGTGCGGTTGACATGGAGTACCGAATGCTACGGGCTGACCGAAGTGTGGTTTGGGTCAGAACCTTAGCCAAAGTCGAGGACAACGGCGAATACTTGTTCTGGCGCGGGCTGACGACCGACATCACTTCCTTAAAAAAGCAACAGCTGCTCGAGCAAGACCGCAACCGAGTGCTTGAACTGATGGCACAAGGCGCCAAGCTGAACACAATTCTGGACACCGTGGCTGAGCTTTTATTTCGACAATTTGGTTTGGCTTGTGGTATCACCATTTACCAAGATGCGACGGTTCGTTTGCTCTCCCAAGTTGGGATTCCAGAAGCGGCTTTGTCTTGGATGGAGTATATTCAATTAAACGAAAATGCCCTCGAGATGCGCCAAACTTTGCGCCAAGGGCAGCCATATGCTTTTTTACTGGGTCAGTCAACCATATTTCCCAATGAATTGGCTGAGCAATTGGCGCTTCACCAATTAACCCACGCGGTTTTATTGCCAATGCGGTTAGCCACTGGCGAGGTGCGCGGTGGAATGGCGTTTTTTTCAGCCAGTCCATTTGATCTTGCCAACGACCCGCGCATCACCTCGAGTTGCGACTTGGCTGCGATTGCGATTGAACGCGACCGCTTATTGGCTTCCCTAGAATACCAAGCCCTGCACGATATTTTAACTGGCTTGCCCAACCGAGCTTTGTACAATTCGCATTTGGAAAAAACCATCGCTCATGCCGAGCGTAACAGCAGCCGTTTTGCGCTTTTTTCAATTGATCTCAATCAATTTAAGCAAATCAATGACACCTTTGGGCATACCAGCGGCGATGTCGCCTTGGTAGCAGTCGCAAGGGCGCTTGAAGCCTGTGTTCGCGCTTCGGATGTGGTGGCACGCCTTGGCGGAGATGAGTTTTGTATCATTGCGCCAGACCTGAAAAACCACAACGATGCAATTCTTCTGCTTGAGAAAATCCAGTTGGCGGTTCAGAGCATTCAACTTGAACCTAACATTCAAGTCAGTGCCAGTGTTGGTTACTCACTTTACCCAGATGATGCCACCAGTTCAGGGATGCTCTACAGCTTAGCTGACCGTGCCATGTACCGTCAAAAAAAGCATTATGAGGGCAGTTCAGCTCGAGGGTAAGAACCAATCACTTTGACAAAATTGGCTTTTTGCAGCATCCCCAGCATTGCATTCTTCACAGGTGTTTCGTGCAGACCTCCTTCGATGTCAATGTAAATCAAATACGAAAAAGCCCTGTCGCGCCGAGGACGAGATTCAATTCGGGTCAGGTTTAAGCCTTTCAGCTGATTGAGTGTCTCGAGCAGGAAACCAGGTGTGTGGCGTACTGCAAAGACCAGACTGGTTTTGTACTGCACATCTTTGACTGGTGCTTCTTCTCGAGATAAGACCAAAAACCGCGTGAAGTTAAAATCTTCATCTTCGATGTTGGCAGCCAACACTTCTAAGCCGTACAACTCGCCAGCCCGTTTTGAGGCAATCACGGCTTCGTCTTTTGAACCTCGTTCAAGCAGTTCCTTAGCAGCTCCAGCCGTGTCAAAGGCATTGATTGGCGTGAGGTTACGCTGCGCTAAAAACCCATCGCATTGCGCCAAGGCTTGTGGATGCGAATGCACCCGAACAATATCCGAGAGTTGAACCCCCGGTAGAGCTAAAAGCTGATGCTGCACGCGAATAATCACCTCACCAATGATATGCAAGTCGGTGTCTGGTAATAAATCCATGGACTGCTGCACAATACCAGCCAAGCTGTTCTCCACGGGAACAACCCCCAAATCGGTTTCTTGGCTCGAGACAGCCGCAAACACCTGATGAAAAGTCGGATACCCAATTGGCACAGCCAGACTGACAGCTTGTAAAGCCGCCATTTCTCCATACGCCCCAAAGACTCCCTGAAAAGCAACACTTGGCATAAGCAGCAGTTTACCTTTGCAGTGGCATTTTTTGCCAATCGCTGCTATACTACCTGCATGACCTGTTAAGGGTTACGATTTCACACCTCACCCCTTGGTGCTTGTATAAAGCACAAGGGGTTTTTTCCTAAAAAATCCTTAGGAAAGGTGAAATCAAGAAGGGGGATTAACCATGAGACGAGACAGCCTCATAGACCTTCAAGAACTGATTTGGCACGGGCGTTACTCGGTCAAATCCCACGCGGCACGACACGCTCGAGCCGAAGGTTTCACTGAAACTGACATGATTCATGTCCTCGAGCATGGACGTGAATTAGCTGTCTACCCTGAGGACAAACGAATGCTGGTGCTTGGTTACATCAGTTTTTCGCCGCAATTGCGAATCCCACTGCATGTGGTGGTGGATTACTCACCGTATCGTTGGTTGGATATTGTCACGGCATATATCCCAGACCAGCCATACCGTGTTGTCTCGAGAGAACGGGTGGCAATTCTGGTATCCGAAGAAAAAGAACGCACCATCCGCCCAAGAGACAACCGCAGCCGTCCTCGAGGTTGGCGTTTCAAGGGCTTGGCAATGCGTTAAAGTACTGCGTTAAAATACTGTTAAGCGATCTTCAAATTGTTGTTTCATCGCAGCCCAAGCCTGCATACTGCCAACGTGCGCCCCTATATACGGCTCGAGAATTCGCCACAAGGTTTGGCGCACATGGTCTGGTAGTGGCTCGAGCAGAATCTCACGCACTGTTTCGGCTTGGATGCGGCGCAACTCCCAAATGCTGTCTTCGCCAATCTGCAAACCGCCAGTCGCACTGACACTACCGCGCTGCACATCAAAACGAGTTATTGCAGTTTCGCCCGTATCAGGGCAACTCGAGACTCTGGGGTACAAACCATGAGCGCCTAAGAGTTTCCAAGCCATCACCAGCGCCACCCGATTAGGGTCTTGATGACGCGCCAAACCGCGCAAAGCCCCACTGACCAATTCAAAACCAGCTTGTCCAACATGATCATCTTCGACATAGAGCTTATCGGCAAGCTCGGCAAGCCAATGGGCATATGGGTACACCTCGGGCAGCGCCAAACGCTCCAGCGCCCCCTCGAGCATGATTTCCGACAGCACCGCCATTTCGTTGCCAGGACGCTGATAAACCTGCACGGTTAAATGATGAAACAAATTGACTTTGGCAGCCAAACCATTTTTAGCCCCAGCTCGAGCCACCCCGCGCAATTTGCCTTCTGGGGTTAAGAGCGACAAGACCACATCGCCAGTTGGCGTGGCTTTGCGGCGCAGCACAATGCCACTGCGGGTGCGGTAACGAGACACAAAGATATTATAGAGGAAAGGTTCAAGAGAAAAGAGGAAAAAAAGCGCTAGGTCATTTCACTTATCTTTTTTGCTGCTTAAGCCAGCAAAAAAGAGGAAGTTTTGGTCTTCCTCTTTTCCTTTATCCTTTGACCTTTTCTCTTTCCTCTTCTACACCACCAAGCCAACAGGGTTCTCGAGTAGCTCAGCCAGTTTTTGCAAGAACTCAGCACTCTGTAGTGGCGGTAGATTACCGGCTAAGGTCAACTTACCACCACGTCCAAGTGCCAATACACCCGCAGCACTGGGTAATACCAAGTCATCTATACCAAGTTGCGAGGCATCTACCACCAATAAACCATTGGGACTGCTTGGGGTGGCTCGAGAAATACCTTGAAGGGCTTCAAGGAAACTGTGCTGAATTCCATTGACCGAATACGCCTGCACGCCACTCGCCTCGAGTCTGGCAAGGCTAAATTGCTCAATGCCAAGCAAGTGAATTGCTCTACCAACAGCTCGAGCCAAAAAGACTTCGTTGCTGATTTCGCGGTGGTTTATGCTGGCAGAAAGCTGAGCGCGGATTTCCTCGAGCGGCTTGGTGTTGAGTTCTCGTCTGGCAACAAACAATTGGAAGTAATCGCTGACCACACCTGAGTTGGGTGGGTTGTACATGGCAACACTTGGGGCTGGCTCGAGGTTTGGGGCTGCGAGAGCGGCTGCAATTGGGGCAACCACAGGCATTTCTGGAATTGGTGGTACAACAGGTATTTCCTGAATTGGTGGTACAACAGGTATTTCCTGAATTGGGGCAACCACAGGTACTTCTGGAACTGGTGGGCTGACAACCTCAATCATTGGTGGAACATTCAAATGAGTTGGTGTCACTGACTCGAGATTAGGCAATGACACAGCAGGTTCGATGATCGGAGTTGGAGGTATAAAAGCAGGCTCTGGAATGACAGGTGTGGCAACTGGAGGTGCAACAAAAACCGGTTCTGGTACTGACCACGCAGCAACTTCGGGTTGTTTCTCTGGCATCGTCCAAGCCGGTTGGACAGGCACAACTGGTTCTGGAACAGACCATGCAGGTTGAGGTGGCAAAAGTGGTTGAGCTGCTTCTGGTATGACTGTCGCTGACCAAGCAGGTTCTGGTACAACTGGTGCAGTCCAAGCTGGTTCTGGTACAACTGGTGCAGTCCAAGCTGGTTCTGGATTGACAGGTGCACTCCAAACAGGTTCGGTTGGTGCAACTGGTTCAGGAATGATAGGTGCAGATGGCACAACAGGCGCTGACCAAGCTGGTTCTGGCACAACAGGCGCTGACCAAGCTGGTTCTGGTGCAACTGGAGCCGACCAAGCTGGTTCAGTTACGACTGGTGCTATTGGCTGGGCAAATGCAGCGATTGGGTCTGGTGTGCTGGCTGGCATTTCTAAAATGGTTGGATTTTCAAAGACAAGTTCATCGGCGTCTTCTGATAAATCATCCAAATCAATTTCAAAAACAGGCTCAGTAGCAGCAGCCACTGGCATCTCAAAAGATGGCACAACTGGGACTGGAACCACTGGGACAACAGGCTCAGGAACTGGTGCAGGCGCGGCTGGCTCGAGCGAACCGAAATTCAGTGGTGGCATGGCTTCAAGACTGGTGCTGGTTGGCATTCCGCTGATCAAAGCTGTTAAATCCACACCTTCTTTGGCAAGTCCAGCACTGGCTGCCGCGAAGTTCGCAACATTGGCAGGTACAGCCGCTGGCATGTTGGCAGGTCCGGCTGGTTCTGATTTATCTGGTTCGGCGGGCAAGTCTGCTTCACCTGACATAATTCGTGCTAAATAGGTCAGGATGTCGCGCTCAATCACGCGCCCTTCAGGTCCAGTACCACGTATTTTACGCCAGTCTATCGAGTTCTCTTCGGCAAGACGTTTGGCTAATGGCGATATTTGAACATCACTCATGGCGTTCCCTCCACGCTAGGTATGGCAATAGTCATTGCGAACAGTCTAACAGATGTCAGATTGCAAAGCTGGTTATTTTTCGCATTGAACTTTTGGTCTTTCCTCATGATAGTTAAAATACTTGTCAATCACATAAAAAGCAAGTCATCTCGAGCCAATTTGCAAAACTTCAGTTAGACTGTACATATGTGGCTGACTTCTGAAACGCTTCAAAGCACCCATGGTTTCAGTGGGCGAGAGGGTGGTGTGAGCCTCGGGTCGTATCACAGTCTGAATCTCTCAAGTCGCGTTGGAGACAACTTAGACCATGTACTCGAGAACCGTCGTTTGGCATTATCCAGCCTTGGCTTAGACCCAAATTCAGTGGTCTTGTTGCGTCAAATTCACTCGAGTTTTGTGGTTCATGCCAACGAAGCCAAGTCGCAATCCGAACCTTATGCCGCCGACGCACTGGTTTGCCAAGATAAAAACCTGACCTTGGTGATTGAAACCGCCGATTGCTACCCTGTGCTACTCGAGGACAAAAAAGCAGGGGTGATTGCGGCTGCCCATTGTGGCTGGCGTGGCACAGCTGCGCGTATTCTCGAGAAAACGCTAAGTGAGATGCAGCAACTTGGATCAGACCCCAAGAATATCCGTGTGGCAATCGGACCTGGCATTTGCGCGGCTCAGTACCCCGTGCGGACAGATGTTTTGGAGCAGTTTCTTGAAGCAAGTTTTCCAATTCAGCATTTTATCGAAGAAGAAACGGCTTCGGAAAGCGGCTCGAGGTTGTTTCACTTGGATTTGGCTCGAGCCAACACTTGGCTGCTCGAGAGCCTTGGTGTGCCAAGCACTCAGATTTGGAATGCTGGACTGTGCAGCACCCAAACCGAGTTTTTCTCGTACCGCCGCGACCATGGGCAAACTGGGCGAATGTGGGCAGTCATCGCCCAATAAAAAAGCGAGAAGCACATGGCTTCCCGCCCACACACAATAAAATTATTCAGCCGGGCTATCCGAAACCGATTCATCATTTTCGATATGCGAATCATCTTCGGGAGGTGGTGCATCGCCACCTTTAAGTTTCATGGTGGCAGCTTTCAATGTTGGGGCAACCATCATGTTCATGTCCATACCAGCCAACAACGGCGGGCTTTCAATCAAAGCATAATCGCCCAAAGTCTCGGCGGCTCGAGCCAACAAACGCTCACCGAGTTCAGGGTGGGTGCGTTCACGCCCACGGAACATGATCGTGATTTTAACTTTGTGTCCATCTTTAAGAAAGCGCTTGACATGATTGAGCTTGGTGTCAAAATCGCCATCGCCGATTTTCACACGCAACTTAATGGATTTCACTTCTTGGCTACGAGCGCGTTTACGGGCTTCTTTTTCTTGCTGCTGCGCCTCGAACCTAAACTTGCCATAATCCAGCAAACGACAGACTGGCGGCACGGTATTTGGCGAAACCATCACCAAATCAAGGTTACGTTCCTGCGCCATCCGCATCGCGTCTCGAGTGTCTATGATACCAACCTGTCCGCCTTCGTCGTCTATCAGACGAACCTGTCGAACACGAATCTGATCGTTGATCTTGTGGTCTTTAGCTACTGTCATCACCTCCGAGGTGTGAAGGTCAGTATAGCCTGTTTAGCGGGAAGAAGCAAAGATGAAAGAGATAGCCTGATGATGCGAATAACCTGATGATGCGAAGCATCTGGATGACTCGAGAGATTGAACATTGTGAATGATCTGGATTACTCGAGAAACAAATCATTTTGACACCAAAGAGGAAAGAGGAAAGTTCTGTGTGCAGTTCAGGTTTCCCTTTATTCTTTAACCTTTAGCCTTTGACCTTTTTCTTTTCTCTCATCAATTCAAATCAAACTTAGCGCATACTTCGCGCTCGTGATACGACGACTTTTGACCATCGCAGCTGTTGGCTTGACTGGTTTAACGCTTTCAATGGCTCAAACGCCACTGTTTACGATTGGTTTTCAGGGCGCAGCCGCTACACTTGATCCGATTTTGCGGCTCGAGACGACAACCATCAATTGGCAGCAGCATATTTTTGATTCAATCACCAAAACCGATTCCAATGGGCGGATTCAGCCCGGTTTAGCGCAACTTTGGCAGCCCGAAGGGACAAACAAATGGACGTTTATTCTACGGCGCAATGCGTTGTTTCATGATGGCTCAAAGGTCACGGCTTCGGATGTGATGTTCAGCATCAACCGCGCTCAGACTGACCCGAAAAGCACCTTTCGCGGCAGTGTCTCGAGCATCAAAAGCATGAAAGCACTCGGCGATTACACCCTCGAGATTTTGACTGAACGTCCAGACCCGCTTTTGCCCAATAAAATGGTTGGTATTCTGGTGGTCAGCCAAAAACAAGTTCAAAGCAACCCAGCTTGGGCAGAAAAACCGATTGGTTCAGGGGCGTATAAGTTTGTCTCATGGCTCTCGGGTGATAATTTGCTGCTCGAGGCGAACAACACTTATTGGGGGGGCGCTCCGAACTTAAAACGAGTCAAATTGCAGAACATCCCCAATCCTGCGGCTCGAGTAGCAGCACTCCTATCCAATCAGGTGCAACTGATAGAAAAAGTGGCTGCCCAAGATGTAACCCGACTCTCGAGCAACCCTGAATACAAGCTCAGTCAAGCCCCGAGCAACCGTGTGATTTACTTGGTCATGGATCTGCGAAATGCTGCC
>JAAFJQ010000169.1:3026-9045 GCA_013298185.1 Deinococcales bacterium | reverse complement strand
ACGATCATTGAAGGCTTGGGCAAAAAAGAGGACATTGACGCTCGCGTTTCTGCGATCAAGCGTGAACTCGAGGGAACGGACTCGGATTACAGCCGCGAAAAACTCAACGAACGCCTTGCCAAACTGGCTGGTGGCGTTGCTGTGATTCGCGTTGGTGCTGCCACCGAAACCGAACTCAAAGAGAAAAAGCACCGTTACGAAGATGCGCTTTCAACCGCTCGAGCAGCCGTTGAAGAAGGCATGGTTCCCGGTGGTGGCGTGACCTTGTTGCGTGCCATCCCAGCCGTCAAAGCCGTCCATGATTCTTTGACTGGCGACGAAGCCACAGGTGCAAAAATTGTCATGCGGGCGCTTGAAGAACCAGCTCGTCAAATTGCAATCAACGCAGGTTATGAAGGCAGCGTTATTGTCAACGCCATCGTGACTGGTGGAACAGGCGCTTACGGCTTTAATGCTGCGACAGGCGAATACGGCGACATGATGGCATTTGGCATCGTTGACCCAGCCAAAGTCACCCGCACTGCCTTGCAAAACGCCGCTAGCATTGGCAGCCTCATTCTAACCACCGAGGCAATCATTGCTGACAAGCCAGAACGCAAAGACAGTCACAGCCATGCCCCAGCCGGTGGACCCGGTGGCATGGGCGGAGACATGGACTTCTAAAGCGACTAGCTGCTGGTTTTTAGCTTCTAGCTTTCTAACCCCCTCGAGACTCGAGGGGGTTTTCTATACTTCTAGGCGAAACCACTCAATCCTAAAACACCAACAATTTCAATCCGCCGAGCAGCGCAAACCCCAAAGCAATGCGTTCAAACCAAAGCTGATCCATCCGCTCTAAGATCGGTTTACCCAAAGCCGCACCGAGGAAAACAAAAGGAAGCAGTATCAAATTAAACTGCAAACTATCCCAGTTGATGATCCCGATGCCAACGGAAAAAGGGACTTTGAACAGATTCACCACCAAGAAAAACCAAGCGGTTGTGCCAACAAACTCGAGTTTGGGTAAACGCATTGCCAGTAAGTAAATGCTCATGATTGAACCTGCGGCATTGGCAAGCATGGTTGTGACTCCTGCTGTTACACCAACCATCGCTGCAACTCGAGGACTGCTGGGTGGCTCGAGTTTTCCACGCCAAAGGCGAATGACTTGTAGAAATGCCACCAAAACAATCGAAAATCCAATGAACCGATTCAAACTACCAGAGTCTAAACGCCCAAGCAGCAACGTCCCAAGCACCACACCTAAGCCAGCCCAAGGAAAAATTCGCCAAAGTTGTTGCCAATTGGCGGAACGTCGAAATAAAAACACGCCAATCAAGTCACCAACAATTAACAGTGGCAGCATTGCACCAGAGGCTTCTCGGGGTGGAACCACAAAGGCTAAGCCAACCGTGCTGAGCATCGCAATACCCGCTAAGCCAGTTTTGGATAAGCCAACAATTAAAGCGCAAACAGCAGCAATGACCCAGCCCAAAGTATCCAGTTGCATGTTTTGGGAGTCTAACACATGCAGACTTCAATCGAGGGCTTGGCGCAGGTTGGCTCGAATCTCGAGCAGAAAAACTAATCCAGCACGGCTCGAGCAAAGCGTTTCACGCCTTCTTCGATTTGCTCAATGCTTGGTGTGGCAAAACTCAGGCGCAAATAGTTGGTGCGTTTGGTGTCGGGGAAAAAACCCACGCCCGGCACAAAAATCACATTTTGTTCAATGGCTTTGCTGGATAACTGCATCGTATCCACGCCTTCAGCCATTTTCACCCACAAAAACATGCCGCCACTTGGGGCGTTAAACTCGAGGATGCCTTTAGGTATGGTTTGCTCGAGGGCGCGAATCATGGCTTGTCCTTTTTCACCGTACTTGGCTCGGATTTTTGGGAGTTGTGCTTCGAGTCGCCCCGTCTCGAGGTAGGCGGCTGCCACATACTGGGCAAAGCTGCTCGAGTGCAAATCAGCGGCTTGTTTGACTATCGTGAGTGGTTGCATCAGACCGCTTGGCACAAGCATCCAGCCGAGGCGCAAACCGGGCGCAACAAATTTGGATAAGGTACTCATATAAACCACGTACTCGCTCGAGCCAGCCACATCTTTGGTCAAGGCATAAAGTGGTGGGATGTTCTCGCCAGCGAAACGCAATTCACTGTAGGGGTCGTCCTCGACAATCAGTAGTTGTTCGCGCACAGCGATCTCGAGTAGGGCTTGACGGCGATCTAAAGTCAGGGTTGAACCGCTTGGATTGCCAAAGGTGGATACGGTGTACAAGAATTTCGGGCGCTTACCTGCTTTTTTGCACTCGAGGATGGCGCGTTCGACATCTTCGATTTGAATGCCGTTGGCATCTTGTTCAATGCCCATCAGGTTGGCTTGGTACAACTCAAAGACTTGCACGGCTGCCAAATATGCGGGGCGTTCGACCAGCACCACATCGTTTGGGTCAAGCATGATTTTAGAAATCAGGTCTATGCCTTGCTGTGAGCCTGTGGTAATCAGCATCTGCTCGAGATTTAGGCTCGGTACATCTCGAGTTTGCATCACTTTGGCAACTTGCTCTTTGAAGCCAATGTAACCATCGGTTGGACCATACTGCAAAGCGGCTTGAGGAGCTTTGGACAGGGCTGTTTGGGTGGCTTCTTTGATTCCCTCGAGATCAAATAGACTTGGGTCTGGCAACCCACCAGCAAAGGAAATGATGTCTTTGCGGTTTGCCACCTTGAGGATTTCTCGGACAAAAGAGGGTTTAGCGTTTTCCATTCGGCTTGAAAGCGGATACATGGAGAAATCATACGATTTTTTTGGGTTACGTGCCAGAAGTGTTAGGTGAGGAGGGGCTGGCTCATAGACCATGGCTCATAGCCTTATACTGTGCCAATGACTGATCTTCGCGGACGCGACTTTCTAACCAACCTCGACCTTTCGCCTCTCGAGTACCGAGTTTTAATGGATACAGCTCATGCCTTAAAACGCGGTGAATTCAAAGGGCAAAAACCGCTCGAGGGTAAAACGCTGGCGATGATTTTTGAAAAACCAAGTCTTCGCACGCGCACGACTTTTGATGTGGCGATGTTTCAGCTCGGGGGGCATAGTGTCAACTTAACCAATGCCGAAATTGGGCTTGGGGTGCGTGAACCTGTGCGTGATATTGCCCTGAACCTCGAGCGTTGGGTGGATGGGATCATGGCTCGGGTTTTTCTGCATTCGACCCTCGAGGAGCTGGCGAAGCACAGCAAGAAACCAGTGATTAACGGTTTGTCGGATTATTTGCATCCTGTTCAGCTCTTAGCCGATTTTCAAACCATCGAGGAGAACTTTGGCGACCCCAAAGGCTTAGAAGTGGCGTACATCGGCGATGGCAACAACATGGCAAATAGCTTTGTTGAGATGGCGTTGCTGACTGGGGTGAGTTTAACGATTGCCACACCAAGGGGCTATGAACCAAATGCGGCGGTTATTTTGCATGCGCTCGAGCAGGGTGCAAAGGTTAAAATCAGCAACGATCCAGTGGCGGCGGCTCGAGGTGCGAAGGTGCTGTACACCGATGTCTGGGTCAGTATGGGGCAAGAACAAGAGGCTTCCGAGCGCCGTAAAATCCGTGATTTCGCAGGTTTTCAAGTCAACCCTGAGCTGCTCGAGAAAACAGCTGCCAATGCGATTTTTCTGCATTGCTTGCCTGCCCATTATGGCGAGGAAGTGGTTGAGGAAGCCACGATGCACCAAAAGTCAAAGGTCTTTGACCAAGCCGAGAACCGACTTCATGCCCAAAAGGCTTTGTTGTATCACCTGATGCGCGATTAGTCGCCTGAGCTGGCTTGAAGTGGTTGGTTCATGCCTCGAGTCAATTCATTCTGGTTTTGTGGACGCAACGCCTCGAGAACAAAGGCAGTCACCAAACCAATCAGTAAGCCTGCCACAGCCGCCAATACAATCATAATCAGGGGCTTTGGTGATTCAGCCGAAAGCGCCAAAGCAGGTTCAGCCAGAACTTGGGCTTGAAATCCTTGTCCGAGTAGAGCATTAAAGGTAACTGGGTTCTTCAGCGTGGCTTGCAACGAAACCTGCCGAGCCTGAGCTTCTGCCAAGTTGATACGAAGCTCAGCGATTTGTAGGGTTAAGCTGACCAAAGCTGGGTTGTTGGCTCGAGCCAGTGGTTGGTTGACATTTCGGTCCTCAAGCGCAGCGGCGGTGGTTGGGTCGCTGGGAGAGCCTTTCATTTTTGGCAAAACCGCCTCGAGCCTCTTGATGTTATCGGTGATTAAAGCAGTATCAACTTGAATTTGCGCCAATTGTGAAGTCAGGTTGGTTCTGACAACATTGCCAATTTTCAGGATAAAGTACTCCTCGGCAACAGTTTGAAACCGTTTGGCGCGTTCTAAAGCCAGTTCGGCTGTTGTGCCAAAAGCACTCAAGGTCAAAAGCTCTTTTTTATCATCGTACTTGGCTTTGTAAATGTTGACCGAGCTTTCCTCTTTGAGTTTTTGTGCCAGCGATTCATTGTTGACCGATTGCACAAAACTCTGAGCCAAGCCCGCTGGAGTTGGAGCAACCGTAATTTCTGTTTGCTTGGAGGCATCTATGCGCTTTGAACCGCCGAGCTGCTTTGAATCGAGCGTCTGCCTTAAATCAATGGCTAAGTTCATGACCACCTGACTCGAGTAGCTTTTGGGCAGTAAAAAGGCTGCCAACCCAGCCAGAATAATCGCAGCTAGGGTGATACCAACAATCAGACGGATGTTCTTCTTGAGAATCAGGTAGACATCACGCAAACTTATTTCTTCGACGGTTTCATTGACCATAAGGTGCAGTATAACGAGGCAAAAAGAGCCAAAGATGAGATGTTCACCTTTGGCTTATGGTTTGTTGTGCATCCTCGACGTCAAAGCACTACGACAGTAAACTCGAGACAGCAAAGGCGGCTTTGGTTTCACCGTACTCGGTGTCCATTTGTGCCAATTGCAATTTGCCGCTCAGTTCGTCGTTGACGCCGTGCCAGTAGGTGTAGCTCTCAATCACCCAAATACCCGATTCGCGTGTGCCATTGCCTGAGCCTTTAACCCCACCAAAGGGCATGTGAGCTTCTGCACCTGTGGTGCTGTTGTTGATGCTGCTCATGCCAGCTTGGATGGTGTCCTTGAATTGGTATGCCCACATGCGGTTGTTGGTGTAAATCGCGCTCGAGAGTCCATAATCCACGCTGTTGGCAGTTTCGATGGCTTCGTCTATGCCGTTGACTTTCACAATGCTGACGGTTGGACCAAACACCTCGGTTTGGAAGATGTTCATGTCTTTGGTCACACCACCCCAAACCGTTGGTGAACCATAAAAGCCTGTGCTTGGATCGCCAACAAAGCCAGCAAAAGGCGCATCAGCCGTAATTCGTCTCGAGCCATGCAGTAGGGTTGCGCCGTCAGCTTGTGCCATGTCGTAATGGGCATCCCACGCCTTGTAGAAGCGCTCATTGATAAATGGACCATACAGGACATCTTGGTGCTGAATTGGATTACCGATTTTAATGGTTTTGACTTTTTCGAGGAATTTTGCAACAAACGCATCGTGAATTGGTTCATCCAAAATCAGGTTGCCAAGGCTGGTGCAGCGCTGCCCGCCCGTACCAAAAGCCGCCCAGAGCGCCCCTGCCACAGCGTTGTCAAGGTCAGCATCGCGCATCACGATCATTGGATTTTTACCACCAAGCTCGAGGGTCGGGTGTGAAAGGTTACGCCCAGCAACTTCACCGATTTTGCGCCCAACAGCGGTGCTACCCGTGAAAGCAATTTTATTCAGGCGCTTTTCATCCATCATGCCAATCAAATACTCGCCAGCCGCGCCAGCTCCGCCGCCAAAAACCACGTTCAGCACACCATCGGGTAAGCCGCCTTCCTCGAGCAGTTTGGCAAAAGCATAACTGGTGGCAGCCGCATCTTCGGATGGCTTCCAAACAATGCTGTTGCCCGTCACAAGGGCTGGAATGATTTTCCAACTCGGCACCGCCACAGGAAAATTACCTGCGGTAATGATGCCGACCACG
>JAAFJQ010000169.1:0-3016 GCA_013298185.1 Deinococcales bacterium | reverse complement strand
TTCTTTGTTGTGCATCTCGGATGGCACAGTCTGCCCGTACAACCTGCGCCCTTCTGATTGGAAGAAATGACAAGTATCAATCGCTTCTTGGACATCGCCACGGGCTTCTTTTAAGGTTTTGCCCATTTCTCGAGACAAGAGCTGCGACAAGGCTTCTTTTTCGCGTTCAATGGCTTTACCGATGTTGCCAATGATCTGCCCACGAATCGGCGCGGGGGTTTTGCGCCAAACCTCAAAGCCTTTTTTGGCAGCCACACAAGCTTCACGCACTTGCTCGAGGGTGGATTCTGGGAATTCACCAAGCACATCCTCGAGGTTACTCGAGTTACAGCTGAGGAAGGTTTTTGGGCTGATGACGGCTTGACCGCCGATGATGTTGGAATAGGTTTTCATGATTTTTTCCTTTTGGGTTTTGCCTTGGCTTAGGGCTAGGGGCTTTTGGCTGGTCAGGGCGAACACAGGGGTTCGCCCCTACGGATGATTGGGATTGGTTTGTTGTTTGGGTTGCGAAATGGGCGAAACAAGTTTCATGACTGGTTTTGGCTCATAACTAGAAGCTAGGAGCTAGGAGCTTCTTTGTGCCGTTTGGGTGCTAAAGGTACTCTCAAAAATTTTATCAGCATTTCCTGCTTCAAAACCTTCGCGGCGGTGTTCGCGTTTGATTTGACTTGACTCGAGGTGAGCAAATTGTGGCAGGACGCGGCGCTCAGCAAATTCGACGTAAGAACCCGAGATTCGTTTTTGTTCGCCACTCGAGAACGTAACATCAATCATTTCAGCTACGGTGCTGGATTGGAGTAAGAAACCATCGGGGCTTTGTTTGACTTCGCCACCTGAGTTGTTGAGCTTAAAACCCTTGGCTTTCAGAAATTCATTGAAACCAACGCAAGTGTTTCTAGGTGCGGGTAAGTTATGCACTGAAACCGTGAAGTGATTGAGGTAATAACGATTGTAAATCACCCAAGCGGCGTACTCGGATTCGCTTTGCAAACGTTGATAATCGGCTAGGGTTGGCAAGCGCCAGAGGGCTTTGTGCAGGAAGTCATCCACAGCTAAGCCATTGTCCAAGTCAAGTGCGTCCACAGGATCGGTGGGGACTTCGTTGGTGTAACTTTCAATGATTGCTCGAGCCTCGAGCGAAAGGTCTGCCACTCGTAATTCCGAAACAAAAATTCTCGGGTATTTTGGATTGGGTGGACTGTACCAAAACGCATCAAGTTTCTTGTGGGCGAAGTGATACGCCTCACGGCGTTCATAACCATAATGCAGGAAAATTTTTTCAAAGGATTTCATGCCAAGTTGCGGCACGCCCATGGTGCGAAAAGCAATGTGGTCATTTTCAATCTCCTCAGCGCTCGAGATCAGCTTTTCAGCCACCATCGCATCAATCACTTTTTTGACATCAGGTACTCGAGCTTGGTAGCGCTGCATCAAACCATCTAAGACTGTTTCTAAGGCTGTCATGCTCGGAGTTTACTTGGATTTATATGAAGTTTCCAACAGGTAAAGTCAATAGATTCTTAGTTTATATGAATTTTCTTCATGCTTTTGAACATGGAGGAAGAGACTTCATATGCTAATCTACAGCCATGGACGCAAAAACCGTTTTGGTTGAACAAATGACAAGGGCAACAAAAGTCTTCTTAAAAACCCTCGAGGAATTCCCAGAAGAAAAATTCCACACCGACCTCCCCAGTGGTGGTAACAGTGCCGCTTGGCACGCGTTGCACCTTGCCGATTGGTCACAAATTCTTGTGCCAGCTAAACTCGAGCATGTTGACTCGAGCCTGAAATTTGCGTACCTCGGTTGGGAAGAAGCCGACTTTGCCAAAGCCGTGTACGGACTTGGGGCGGTGACTGTGAAAAGCAGCAAAGCTGAAATCATTGCCCACACCAAGCAGATGCTCGAGCGAGCCGCAGCAGATTTAGCCGCCGCTGATGCTGCGCTTCTCGAGAACAGCGTGCAAACCCCCATGGGTGAACGCAAATTGCTGGCGATCATCATCACCCATGTGGCACATGTACCGTACCATTACGGGCAAGTCAAGCTGAATGCCAGACAACTTTTGTGAGCCTGATTCTTCAAGTCGAGAACCTGAATGTGACGCTTTCAGGTACGAAAATTCTCGAGGATATTGGTTTTAACGTTGAAGCTGGTGCGCTCTTGCGTTTTACGGGTCGCAATGGCGCTGGCAAAAGCACACTTTTACGGGCGATAGCTGGTTTGATTCCGTTCACCGGCGAAGTGCTGGTTGGTGGCGCAAAACCCACCACCCAAGCCGCCAAGCGCCAAACCCTGTTTGTACCAGACGAAGCCGCGCTTTACGAAGATTTAACGGTTTTGGAACACGCTCAATTTGTGGCGCGGTTGTACGAGCAACCCAATGCCGAAACCCAAATCCAAGTTTGGCTCGAGAAGTTTTTTTTAACCAGTCGTTTGAACGATGTGCCTTCTGAATTCTCGAGGGGAATGCGGCAGAAACTATCCCTTTCCTTGGTATTGGGTATACAAGCCCCACTCTTGATGCTGGACGAACCTTTCAACGCGCTTGACCAAGAAGCCCAAATCACGCTTGGAGCAGCCATGGAAGCTCGAGCCGACGCAGGTGGTTGTGTGCTGTTCAGCGCTCACCAATTGGATTTACCTTTCTCGAGTGCCAGTGTGCTTGCGCTTGAAAACGGACGGTTACTCGAGTGAACCAGAACGGAGTCGTTGCTCGAGTCAACGCGGTTGTCTTTTTGCGCCGCTTGACCGCGTGGCGAGCTTGGAAGAAATTTTTTGCTTGGGTTGAAAAAGCCTTTGGTTGGGGCATGGTCGCATGGCTGTTGTTCTGGCTGGTGGTGTACCTGATTGCTGGTTTTCAATTTTTAGTTCCACTCAAAACCGCCTTGCCGCTCGAGTGGCTTAGGCTTGGCGCAATCTCCTCGAGCAGTTTTTTCTTTGCGTGGCTGGTGTTATCCACCCCGCGCCTTCCAATGGTGATTCTTGGCAACCGTGATGTGATGCGCCTTGGGC
>JAAFJQ010000168.1 GCA_013298185.1 Deinococcales bacterium | reverse complement strand
ATTTCCAAGTGCGATAACGACCCGTACAAAGCTGTCTCGAGGATGTCACGGTCTGGATGATTGGTTGGTAATTGCTTTAAGGCTTTGATTAACTCGAGGTAATGCGCGGCTTCTTCGGCAAGTTCTTCCCAGAGCGTGTTTTGTCCGCCAAAGTGCTGAGCCATGATTGGATTGTCTAGCGTTTGCGTTTGAGGCGTTCCTCGAGCCTGAGTATTTCTTGTTGCCATGCGCTTACCTCCTTTTCCCAGTGTGCGATTAAACCGATGTTTGGGTGTTCTTTGCTGCGTTCCAGTGCAATTTTCTCAAGGTGTTCTTGAAGTGGAATGCTCAGTCCTCTGATGCGATTGCGAAGGTGTTTATTTTCACCCATTACTCGTCTTTCCAGCGATTGCCATACCCTGTGTACATTGGTTTGCCATGCTGGGCAATGTATTCAAATTCATCGCGGAAGAGCTTCATGGCACTCTGCACTGGCATGATGCAGCTATCGGCAAGCAAGCAAAACGATTTGCCTTTGATGTTGCCAAATAAATCCTCGAGAATTTTCACATCGTTCGGGTCGCCTTTGCCCGAGACGAGTTTTTGGAAGATACGGTTCATCCAAGTGCCAATTCCTTCGCGGCATGGGGTGCATTTACCACAGGATTCATGTCCGTAGAACCGCACATAGTTGTACATCATGTTCACAATGTCGCAGTTTTGCGGAATCAAAATAATCCCACCTGTTCCAAGAAAAGTACCTTTGGAGGCGCAATTTTCGTAATCGGCTTGCATGTCCAGAATCTCATCGGTGAATGGAAGCATTGGGGTACTCGAGCCGCCGGGGTTAAAGGCTTTGATCGGCTCGGTTGGTCCGCCACCCCATGTGTAAATAATCTCGCGGTAGGTTGTGCCAAGCGGCAATTCGTAGACTCCGGGACGCTTGACGGGTCCTGAAATATGAAATAAGAAATTACCTTTGGATTTTTCTGTTCCCATGCTCGAGAACCAGTCTGCTCCGTGACGCATAATCAGTGCAGCCGAGGCAATACTCACCACATTATTCACGGTGCTTGGCATTCCAAAAATTCCAGCCTGAGCAGGAAATGGTGGTTTCAAACGCGGATTGGCTCGTAGCCCCTCGAGTGAATTCATCAGCGCCGTTTCTTCACCGCAAATGTATGCCCCTGCACCACGATGCACGTACACTTCCATGCTCTTGCCAAAGCCAAGCGCATTCTCGCCGAGAATACCAGCCGCTCGAGCCTCGGCGATGGCGGCATTCAAGCGGTTCGCGCCTAGGATGTACTCACCGCGAATATAAATGTAACCAACATTGGCGCGGATGGCGTGCATTCCAACCAGCATTCCCTCGAGCAGTTGGTGCGGGTCAGATTCCATCAGGTAACGGTCTTTGTATGTGCCGGGTTCGGATTCATCGGCGTTGCAAACCAAGTAATGCGGTTTGCCATCCTCTTTGGGCATGAACGACCATTTCACACCCGTTGGGAAACCAGCGCCGCCACGTCCGCGCAAACCAGCTTTTTTGACTTCATCTTGAATGGCTTCTGGTGTGCCAGCCAAAGCGCGTTTTGCACCTTCATACGCCCCGTTTTTGAGCGCATACTCGAGCGTCCACGAATTGGCTTGCCCAACGTGTTCGTATAACCTTGGTTTGAAACGCGGGTCGAGTCCACTGACAATACTCTTTGGTTTTTCTGGAGCGGCAACTTCGGCAACAGCAGTTGTCATAACGCACCTCCTACGGGCATTCCATCTGCCGTGATTTGTTGCACGACATCTCCGTTCTTTTGAATAAACACAGGTGCTTTGACATCCGATTCGGGCAGACTGCCATCACCTCGAGCTTTGAAATCAGCAAGCAAAGCATTCAAACGTTTCTTGGTCAGGCACTCGTAATAACCCGAGTCTGAGACTTGCATCAGAGGTGCAGTGCCGCACGAGCCAAGGCATTCGACTTTTTGGACACTGAATAACCCATCTGGGGTGACATCGCCCACGCCAATGTCGAGGGTTTCGCACAGGTAATCCCACATTTGGTCAGAGCCTTGCAGCGCACACGATAAGGTCATGCAGACTTGCAGGTGGTACTTTCCAGTGGGGCTGCTCGAGTACGTGCTGTAAAAGCTCATCACCGATTTGACTTCAGTGGCAGTGCTTTCGATGATCGCAGCGATTTCAGCGCAAGCCGCATCCGAGACATAGCCTTCGGCGTTCTGCACCTCGCGCAAAAGCGGCATGACCGCGCTGCGTTTGCGGTTGGCGGGATAACGAGAAAGAATATCTGCAACGAGTGGTTGTTTATTGGTAAAGAAACTCACGGTTGAACCTCCGAGGCTCGAGAGAGCATAAAGATGTGTTTTGCTGCAATCAACACCAAACTGATTGCTAAGTATGGAAAAAAAGAATTCAGGCTTTGTACCAAATTCACTGGACTTGGAAAAATAAGTAAAAGAATACTGGTGACGATTCCGAGAACTAAAAATATTGTGTGCAATACTTTTGAGCGGGTATTTTCACGAGCAAAAGTGACATAAATAAGACTTAAACATGCTAATAATCCAGAGAGTGAGATACAGAAAATAATAAAGAAATCAACGTCATCTGCTTTGTTTTGTCGCATAAAAAGAAGTCCAGTAATCCAACAACCAATTGCTGCCCAAAAACCACAAAAAAGTGCAGGCAGTACACCAAAAACAAAATCAATAGCTACGGACGAAGGACTATTCCAACTCATTTCCACCACCACCTGATTTCAATATCTGGAAACTCGAGACTCATAAACCCACCTTTTGAACTCGAGACAACTTAAAAAGCTGCCAAACTGTCACAATACTGACCGAAAGAAAAACCGCTAAAAGCATCTGTTGAGTAATTTCGTTAAACAGACTGACCAAATAAAACTCAAACACGGAGATCAAAACAAGCAAAATTCCCAAGCCATGAAGAAGCATGTGCAGGGTTTTATAACGCACTCGACCATCAAACCAAATTGTGACCATCAAGCTCATTGCTGCCACGCTGCCCAAAAGTGCAATAAGCCCAATGGGTAGAAACGCTGGTAGTAACAGTAAATTTGAGCTAGCCAAAAGGTGAACACCCCAAAGCCCAATCAGAAAACAAACCAAGGCTGGCACAAAACCAAATGTAAACTCAAGAACACGACGCAGGTTCATCACCACCACCTGATTTCAATATCTGGAAACTCGAGGGGGGCTATTTGCTGCCCTTCGGTTAGGATTTGCACAGAATGGTACTTCTCGCCTTTTGGGTTGCGGTACACCTCGAGTTGATGTTCTTGCACATTGACAATCCAGTAATCTTTAATGCCATTTCGGGCATAGATGCGTTGTTTTTTACCTTGGTCTTTTTCTAAGGTCGAATCTGATATTTCGATCACCAATGCCACTTCTTCGATACGCGGTTTTCGGTTCTGGTATAGCTCGAGTGGGATGAGCATAAAATCGGGTTCTGGTTGAGATTCTTCAGCTAGAATCACCATTGGAATGGCTGGGCAGAGTTTGGCTTTGCTGTGAAGTTGCAAAATAATTCGTTCGTTCAGGTTCATCACAAAAGCCGCGTGACCATCGCCCATTGGTGTCATTTCAAAAATCTCCCCTTCCAAAAGCTCATAGCGTTTTCCTTGCTCGAGTACACTGGCATTGCATAAACGCTCGAATTCTGCCACGGTGAAACGGTGTGGCTCGTTTTGGTTGATTGGGCGCTCCAAAACTTGAGTCATAGATTTACCTGTCTACGTCACCCATCACAGGGTCAAGGCTGGCAATCACAGTAATCAGGTCAGCGAACAATCCACCAATGCCAATCACAGGCAGGGCTTGGAGGTTGACAAAACTGGGGCTGCGGAAGTGAATGCGGTACGGCATACTGCCACCATCCGAGATGACATACGCACCCAATTCGCCTCGAGCGCTTTCAGTTGGCACATAGGCTTCGCCTTTGGGTGGGTGATACCCTTCGGTCACGAGCTTAAAGTGGTGAATCACAGCTTCCATGCTCGTCTCGAGTTCTTCGCGTGGGGGCAAAGAAATTTTGCGATTCGGGTCTTGGATGTGTCCGGGCTTTAAGTTAGCTAGTGCTTGACGGCAGATTTTGGCGGATTCACGCATTTCTTGGACGCGCACCACAAAACGGTCAAAGCTGTCGCCGTGTGTGCCGAGTGGAATGTCAAAATCATACTGCTCATAACCCGAGTACGGCGTGGTTTTGCGATGGTCTAGTGCCACGCCCGAGGCGCGTAAGTTGGGTCCGGTGATGCCCAAATCCAGTGCTACCGCTTCGGACATGATGCCCACGTTCTGGGTGCGCTCGAGGAAAAGTGGATTGGTTTTGAAGAGTTTTTCGTAAGTGTCTACTTTGGCATCAAAGCCATCAAGGAAAGCCTTGACCATGCCTTCAAAGCCATCTGGTGTGTCCTTGGCAACGCCGCCAACACGGAAGTAGCCTTGGTGCAAACGCTGACCGCCAATGGCTTCAAAAATATCGAGAATTGCTTCGCGTTCAACAAAAGTATAAAAAAATGGGGTCAATGCGCCTAAATCGAGCAAGCCAGTACCCAAGAACACCAAGTGGCTCGAGATACGGTTCAGTTCAGTCAGCAGCACACGGATTTCTCGAGCGCGGTCTGGTACTTCAGCCCCAACCAACTGTTCGACAGGCAAGGCGTAAGCCAGTTCGTAACCAAAGCCATGCAAGTAATCCATACGCGGTGCGAAAGTAAAGTTTTGGGCGTAAGTGCGGTTCTCCATGGTTTTTTCAAAACCAGTGTGCAAGTACCCAATGTGCGGCTCGACGCGTTTGACGTACTCACCCTCCATGTCAACCACGACCCGCAGCACACCATGGGTGCTTGGGTGCTGTGGTCCAACATTGAGGCGCATGATTTCGGTGTGCAGTAAGCCACTGCCGCCTGCCAACTGCGAGCGTTCTTGGGGGATGACCACTTCGGCTCGGGTCTCGAGTTTGGGAATCTCGATTTGTTTGTCTTTGACTTTTGCCATGATTATCTCTCCTTGCTCGGAACAGCCGTTGGAAGTTGCGGCACGAGGCTCGAGTCAATGCGACTACCGCCTCGCCAACCCGATAAACCAGCGTCCTTACCAGCCAAGCCAGCCCGAAAAGCGGCTGGGTCTAAGAAACGCCCCTCGCGGAAGAGCGTTGGGGTTTCACCAAGTGGGAAATCCTTTCGGAGGGGATGTGCATCCAAGTCCTCGGGGGTGAGGATTTTACGAAGGTCTGGGTGGTCACTAAACTCGAGACCAAACAAATCAAAAACCTCGCGCTCATGGAATTCAGCCGTGCGCCAAATATCGGTAATGGTTGGCACAGGCTCGTCATCTTTCACAAAGACCTTGACCAAAATCCGCTCACCATTTTTGGGATTGAGCAAATTGTAAATTATGGCAAAGCGCTCGGGCATGAACTCGGTGTACTCGAGATAATCCACGCCCATGACATCAGCGCAAAGACTAAAACCAGCCATTTTGCATTCAAATAAAAAGGCTTTGAAGGTATCCAGACCCGCGATAACCGTTTTGATTTTTTCCTCGAGAATCGGGTATTCGCGCAACTTGGCTTTCTCGAGGGCGGTGGTTAATGAACTCATGGGTGTCCTCCAAGTTGGGCGAGGCGTGCCTCGCCCCTACGGTTTGGTACGAGGCAAGACATACTTTTCTCTTTCCTCTTTTCTCTTTTTCCTGCCCTTACCTCGTCCATGCTTCCACCATTGGCAAAGGCGTTCCAAAATCATCCATGGCTTCGCCGCGTACTTTCTTTTGCAGTTGCATCACGGCATAAATCAGACCTTCGGGGCGGGGTGGGCATCCGGGGACAAAGACATCCACGGGGACAACACTGTCCACGTTTTGGACAATCGCGTAGTTGTTGAACATCCCGCCGCTCGAGGCACATGCGCCCATTGAAATCACCCATTTGGGATCGGGCATTTGGTCGTAGACGCGGCGCATCACGGGTGCCATTTTTTTACTCAAGCGCCCTGCGACAATCAGCACATCCGATTGGCGTGGTGAGGCTCGAAAAACCTCCGAGCCGAACCGTGCAAGGTCGTTGCGGGCATCGGGCGTGGTGAGGCTCGAAAAACCTCCGAGCCGAACCGTGCAAGGTCGTTGCGGGCATCGGTGGATGCCATCATTTCAATGGCGCAGCACGCCAAGCCGAAGGTCATGGGCCAAAGGCTGTTGCTGCGCCCCCAAGCCACCAGTTTCTCGAGGGTGCTAAAAACAATGCCTTCATTCTCGAGTTCTTGAACATCTTTTTCAAATAAGTCTTTTAAGGTTGACATGAAATCTCCTCAGTGCTTTTCCTCATGGCTCAAAGCTCATAGCTCATAGCCGCTCTACTTCCAATCCAGAATGCCTTTTTTCAAAATATAAAAGTACCCAATACCGACCAAGAACACGAATGCCAGCGCTTCGTAGAAGGCGAACAGTCCAAGTTTGTTGTAGGCAACTGCCAAGGGGTAGAAAAAAGCGGTTTCAATGTCGAAGATGATAAAGAGCATGGCGACCAAGTAAAAATGCACAGGAAAGCGTTCTCGAGCATTACCAATCGGGTCGTTACCGCTTTCGTAAGACATGTTTTTGGCTTTGCTTGGTTTTTTGGGTCCTAAGACCCAGCCGACGATCAGGGCGAGTACACCGATGCCGGCGGCGACGAGAAACATGATAAAGACATTGAGGTATTGGTTCACTTAAAATTCCTCCTAAGAATAGCTCGTGCTAACTTTCACGAGAAAGAGTATACAAGAACGGACATAGTTTAACAAATGTCCGAATTGAAAAAAAGCCCTTGAAACAAACGTTCGTTCCAGACAAGACCTCGAGGCATTGGTCACTCGGTCAGTTCTGACTCAGCTTCCTCGAGCGGGAGCGCCCCCGACTGCCAAACATTCATCAAGGCATTGACCACTTGAGGGTCAAAATGGGTACTGATGTTTTTAGAAACCTCTAAAATAATATCCCGAGCCGTGCGGCGTTTTTGATAAACACGTCCGTTCAGCATCACATCCAAACAATCGGCAATCGCAACAATTCGCGCCAAAAATGGGATGTTCTCGCCGGTTAAGCCATCAGGGTAGCCTTTACCATCAAAACGTTCATGGTGCGAGCGGGCAATCAAGGCAAACCGTTCTAAACCTGGTACATTTTGCAGGAACTCATAGCCCAAAACCGTGTGGTTTTTGACCAAATCAAATTCATATGACTCGAGTTTCGAGGGCTTATTCAAAATGCCAAGATTGACCGAGATTTTGCCAATGTCGTGCAGCAAAGCCCCAATTCGCAGCGTCTCGAGATCGTCTGGTGAAAGGTGCAGTTCTTCGCCAATTCGTTGCACCAACCGAGAAACCCGTTCAGAATGAGCATAGGTATCAGGATCGCGTTGCGCCAGCATCCGCAACACCAGACCAGCGGCTGCCGAATCTAAGACACTCGAGAAGTCCAAACCCACGGATTCCCAAGCTGTTTTGGTCTTATCTGGCATACAAGAGAGTCTATCACGTTGGAGTTATCAATTGGCTAGTGGTGACGTTTAGCAAACAGACCTGTTGAACAAATCATAGGCATAACTCATCTGGCACGATTTATACTTCTTAACTGTGCGTCGTTTTCCTTTGGACATCAAACTGATTCTGGCTTTACCAGGTGTCGGCATGATGCTTTTAGGGTACTTGGGTTGCTTAGCCCTGAACATCCCATTACCAGACACCAGCCCAGAAATTGCTTTGTTTGCTTCTTTAACCGCATTTTTCTTGGCTTTGGCACTCTCGAGTTACTTTGAGTTGTGCGTACCAAGTTTTCGCTTAGCAGGCGGGCAACTCGAGGGAATCATTGGGCAGCTTGGACTGACTCCTGCTTGGGCGTTTGCCCTGAGTTTAACCAGTGGCATCGGCGAAGAACTGTTTTTTCGGGGTTTACTGCTGGGTTTAGGTATTCAATTCTTACCTGTGTGGTTGGCTATTTTATTGCAAGCCGTGCTGTTCGCTGCATTCCATCCAGCCCCTCGAGCCGCGTGGGGTTACACACTTTGGACTGGTTTAATTGGGGTACTGTTTGGAATCATCACTGTGGCATCTGGCAGTGTGATTCCAACCATGTTGGCGCATTATTTATTTAATCATCTGAATTTTGAGGCGGCACTCGAGCGAATCATGCCTTCAATCAAGTAAGAGAAGGTTGTCCACATAACCCAATTCGTGTCATCTGTGTGACGGTTGTTTTGGCAATTGTGGTGCAGAATGCAGCTTAGTATTTGTTGAATTCTGCAACTCGAGAAGAGGAAATTATATGCGTGAAAGAATGTTTGCTTTAACCACCCCCGAAGAAGTCAGTGCTTTTGTCACCGAAAACCCAACTTGCGCGATTTTCAAAGCTGGTACTTGCCACAAAACCATGCAAGGTTGGGGCAACATTGAATCGTACCTCAGTCAACGCCCCGATGTTCCGATTGGTGTGATTCGCGTGGTTGAAAGCCGCCCTGCCAGCAATTATGTGGCGGATTTAACAGGTATTGTGCATCAGAGTCCGCAAATCATTTTGTTCCGCGACCAACAAGCCAAGTTTGACCTTGACAACTGGAGCATCACCAAAGAGAATGAAAGCCGCCCTGCCAGCAATTATGTGGCGGATTTAACAGGTATTGTGCATCAGAGTCCGCAAATCATTTTGTTCCGCGACCAACAAGCCAAGTTTGACCTTGACAACTGGAGCATCACCAAAGAAAACCTCGAGCCGAACTTAGAAAAGCACCTCCCACCACTCGAGGCAGACGTACAAATAGCTGAAAAGCGCACCAGCTTAGACCCATACAAGAACCTGATGGACAAATACCTAAGCGGCAACATCTCCGAGCAGCAATTCCAATGGACGTACTTAGAAATGTTCCGCAACGACGCCAACCTGCGAAGCCAAGACGAATTTGCGATGCTAGATAGCTTATTTGGCAACCCAGACGACCATCACATTCACGCTGGTTCAATTGTGCAACTCGAGATGGCAAACCAAAATGCGGGTGTGGTTGCACCACTCCTCGAGCGAGTCAGCGCTTTGCGTCAGC
>JAAFJQ010000167.1 GCA_013298185.1 Deinococcales bacterium | reverse complement strand
GAAGCACTGATTGCTTGCGGCGCTTTGAAGGAACTCGACCACCGCCATGGCGAAATCAAATCCATGCGAACCGCCAAAACACACCGAGGGCTTGGGCTTGGTTCGGTGGTGCTGAACCACCTCGAGGGCATCGCCCACGCCAGAAATTACCAACGTCTTAGCCTCGAGACTGGTGCAATGCCGTTTTTTATTCCTGCTCGAGGTTTGTACCAAAAACATGGATTTACAGTCTGTCCACCATTCTCGAGTTACCAAGCAGACCCCAACAGTGTTTTTATGACCAAATTCATTTTGTAAAAATCAAACGGGGACATGGGTTTTGACAGCTTTGATCTATGCGCCTACAGCAGGGTTCATTCAGGTCATGACGACGTGTGGTATTTTGAATTTGATGCAACAGCAAGTTTTTAAGATATACCAACGAAAAGCCTTGCTCTTAGCCAGCATTGTTTTTATGGTTGTGATAACCCTGATTTGGGCTGGACGTGAATTGCTATTGCAATCGCGTGTTGAACAAAATCATTTGCATCAGCAATTGGATATTCAAATTCAAAAAGAACTGCTCGAGAACACCATTGAAGATAATTTGGTGATGCTTCATGGCTTAGAGGCTTTTTTATCCACCGATGAAGTTGAAAGTCTTAAAAACCCTCAACTGACCCGTGAAACAACCAACATTGCCGCTAGTCTCCATAAGTCATCCCAAGAAGTGCTTGGCGTATTGTTAGTCACAGGCTCAGCCCAACAACCTTGGACTTCGACCTTCACGATTCAATTTATGGATAGTCAACACAATTGGGCATCTTTACCTGATTTAACGACCTTAGCAAATCGGTCTTTTACACAAAGAAAAGTCATCATTCAAATTATTTCTTTGAACAACAAAGCCTTGTTGGTTGCTACTAAGTTCGTCATCCGCGATAGTAAACTCTGGGGATTTGTGTTTTCATTTATTGATTTTAGCTTGGTAATTGAACGATTTAACTTACTCAACAAAACAGAAACTGAGCATCATGTTGCCATGTACATACCAATCTTAAACCTGGGCAATTGGCAGATTGCACCACCTCGAGACGCACAATCGGCAGCTCTCAGCAATTTAGTTAATGAAATTATTTTGTTTGTCAAAAAACCCACCCCCGAGCAACTGGCGGTTTTCCCAATTTGGTTTGCCCTTCCATTTATACTCTTTTTAAGTCTGGGTTCAGCGGCATTCACTTACTTTCTGAGTTTTGAACGCGCCAAAAGCAATTGGTTTGCCCTATCTGACCCTCTGACAGGTATTTCCAACCGCCGCGCCCTCGAGCAGCAATTTACTAAAAGCAACCGTGGGAATCTGCTGTTATTTAACATTGATAATTTTCGTGGCATCAACGAAACATTTGGCTTTATTATCGGCGACCAAGTGCTGCTAGAAGCGGTTGCTAGAATTCAGCAAGCTTTAAGCCCTAAAGATTTCATTGCCCGACTAGGCAACGATGAATTTGTGATACTACCAAACGACCCTCAAACCAGTGCTGCCAGTCAATTGGCACAACGCATCCAACAAACCATGACCGAACCAATGCTGATTAACCGTCAGATGATTAGCATTGTCACCATCGTGGGTTTAAGTTCATACCCAAAGCACGGCACGGAGTTAAGCACCTTGGTGGAATACGCCGACCATCAACAACTCCGCGAATCAGTTGTTGATGACGACGATTTTATTTAGCCACCAACGTATCGCACTGTGCGTTGCCCAAGGCTTGCCCAACCTTTAAGCCAAAGTTCATGCCTATCGGACTCGAGCGCCACAGGTTCTCGGCTACATTACAAGAAAATGGCTTAACATTATTACCCGCTAAATTCAGGGTGTACTTCTCTGAGCGTCCAGCTTCGCGTTCTGCACCGATGCTCGAGCCAGATTGAACATTGGTGACTGCCCACACCACGGGAGTCTCGAGGTTTTCGCCGTTTGAAATCGCACTTCTCGAGTACGTCCAAGTATTCACCACAAAATCGCAGCGGTTGCCATAAATTGGTTCAGAACGGTATTTGGTTTGGCATTCGCGGCGCTGCGAGTATGTGCCATCGCCATTGTCGCGGCGCACCGAACGACAAGTTTGACCATCGGCAACTTGGCGGGTCGAGCGCACGTCGCGGTACTGGCGAACGTTATACGCCCCAAATGGAACAGATTCACACCATGCGCTGCTCGGCACAGGCGAGAACTTCTCGATTTTGATTTCACGCTGCCATGTATGACCTGTGACCGCTACAGTGGCTTCTCGAGTCCGCGTGAACCACCAAACCGCACCAATCAGCAACACCGCCACGATAATCAACCAAGACCAATTACCCTGACTGGGGCGGCTGGTTGGTGCATTACGCACGGCTTTTTCGGCTTGCAAACGGGCTTTTAAGTCTTCTTGGGCAAAGCTCTGCCCCTCGGCTCGAGATTGCTCGCCTAGGGTTTTCACTTGAGCAGCTTCGGTCAGTGGCGCAGCGCAATTACGACAAAACTGGGCGGATTTGGCATTTGGGGTTTTACAAGCAGGACAACTGACATCCGCACCTTCAATCGCCGCATCTAAGACCGCCACAGCTTCGGATTCATCCGGGAAATACCGCCAAGTTGGGTCTTGAGGCGCTCCGCAAGTCGTGCAATGCCGATGCGTCCGAGCCAGCATTTTCTTATTGCCGCAGTAACGACAATCCCAAATCATTTCAAAACGTTGTTCAGACATAAAGGACACCTAGAGGAAAGAGAAAAGGTCAAAGAGGAAAGAGGAAGGAAGAATTGGGAATGGATTTCTCTTTTCTCTTTCCTCTTTCTTCTGAAATGCTTTACTGTGGTGGGAGCGGCGGTGGAACTTGTCCAAAGACACTCGAGAGTTCGGCGACACTGCCAGCCGCGCTCCATGCTACCATGCCGTTCTTCCAGACCAAGGTTTCTCGAGTTAGTTGTCCACCTCGAGCCATGCTGGCTAAGGTTGCAGCATCAAACGGTCCTTGTTGCTGACCATTCGCACCAATAAACCACTCAGCGCTCGGGAGCGGCGGTGGAGCGCCAACAGGTGTGGCGGCTTGAGGGCGGTTGGCGTTAGCAAGATTGGCTGCCATTTGCTGACCAAGTGCTACACCAACACCAGCGTCCAAGAAGGCATTGCCGCCACCGGGATTGTTAGCGCTGGCTTCAATCGCGTTGGCGGCTTGGAATTGGGTGTACTTGCCGAGGTCGCCAATCACGCCCATTTGACTGCGTTTATCCAAGGCTTTTTCGACCTCTTCGGGTAGGGTAACATTTTCAATCAATACCCTCTCAAGACCCAAACCATATTCATCAAAATCGGCATGAAGGGCTTCTTTTAAGGCATCACCCATCTGTGGGTAGTTGGCAGCAAAATCAAAGATGCTCATGCCAGACTTACCAGCCCACGCTGCGAACCTCGAGACAAGCAGCGCACGGAGTTGTTCGTCCACTTCATCAATTTCAAAACGACCATCCGTGCCAACCAACTGTTCGAGCATTTTGCGTGGATCAACCACTTTCAGGGCGTAACTACCAAAAGCACGCAAGCGTACTGGACCCAGTTCAGGGTCGCGCATAATGATTGGATTTGGAGTTCCCCATTTTTGCCCTGTGAAAACTCGAGTGCTAAAGAAATACACTTCGGCTTTGAATGGACTGTTAAAACCGTATTTCCAGCCTTGGAGCGTGGTCAGGATCGGCAGGTTCTTGGTGGTCAGTTCATATGTGCCAGGTCCAAACGCATCAGCGATGCCTTTATTGGTTTCCGAGCTGGCTTGTTGGACTTGTCCTTCGTTGACAAAAACCGCCAACTGACCGGGTCGCACCACCAGTTTTGCGCCTGTTTTAATTTCATTACCTTGGCGTTCAAAGCGGTAAACCAGTGTGTCGTTGGTGTTATCCAACCACTCGATGATGTCAATAAACTGCCCAAGAATCTTCCCGAAAATATCCATAGTCTCTCCTTAAAATGGTTTGCGTCTAAGAACAGTATAAACCCGATGCAACAATTTTATGCCAACACCGTGACTCGAGCGTGACACAAGTACTTTTCTCAAGCCTAAAAAAAAGCCAAAGCACAAAAAAGCCTCCCCAATCGTGAGGTTGGGTGAGGTGGCTGACGGAGGGGCTTCGACACACCAAAAGCGTAAAACTTCCCCTCTGGCTCGAGCTTTGCTCGAGCCACCTCACCCATTTTGTTGCACAAAATGGGGAGGCTAAAGGCGGGGTTAGCGTACTTCTACGCCACTGGGGACGAGGCGTTCTGGGCTGACGATGACGACTTTGCCATTTTCGTCGGTGGCAGCTAGGATCATGCCTTGGCTTTCAATGCCTCGCATTTTTCGTGGGGCTAGGTTGGCTACAACCACAACTCGCTTGCCGATTAAATCTTCGGGGGTGTAGTACTCAGCGATGCCAGACAGAATTGTGCGGCGTTCTTCGCCTATGGCGACGGTCAGTTTCAACAATTTATCGGCTTTGGGAATGCGTTCACACGCGAGAACTTCAGCGACTCGGAGTTGGACTTTGGCAAAGTCTTCGATGCCAATAAATTCTTGGGCTGGTGGTGTCTCGAGAACAGGGGCAGGTGGGGTTTCTGGGGTCACGATGGGGGTCTCCTTCAGTTCAACTTTGGGGAACAACACACCAGCCGAAGCAATTTGGCTGCCACTCTTGGCTAAACCCCAGGCTGGCTCGAGGGTGTAATGCAGTTCTAAACCAAGTTGTTTACGAATTTCTTTGGCTTGGTTGGGAATGACTGGCTCGAGCAGCACCGATGCCACGCGGATGCCTTCGACAAGGGTGTATAAAACGGTGTTCAAACGGGTTTTATCCTCGAGTTTCGCCAGTTCCCAAGGTTTGGTTTCAGCCACGTAACGGTTTAAGTCGCGCACAAATTCCATGGTTTTTTCAATCGCCACATGAAAACGCAAACCACGCACTTCCTCGAGAATCGTGTCGGGCAACTTAAGCGCAGCCGCTTTAATGCCTTCTTCTCGAGAACCAAGTTCGTCTGGCACGGGAATAATGCCATCATGGAATTTCTCGAGCATGGAGAGAACTCGAGAGAGTAGATTGCCAAGGTCGTTGGCAAGGTCGGAATTGAGGCGACCCACCAGAATTTTCTCGCCAAAAGCACTGTCGGCTTGAAAGGTGGTTTCGCGCAGCAGGGCGTAACGCAGTGCGTCAATGCCGTATTTCTCTTCCATTTCGATTGGGTCTACGGCATTGCCAAGACTCTTGCCCATTTTGCGACCGTCAAAACCAAGGATATGAGCGTGAACCACCAGTTTCTCGTAGATTGGCAGTCCTGCGGCTTTGAGCATCGGTAGCCAGAAAACAGAGTGGGTTTTTAGGATGTCCTTACCCACCAAATGCCATGTGCTGCGCCAATAGGTTTCAAATTTAGGATCGCCTTCGCCGCCAAGAGCCGAAACGTAATTCAGAAGCGCATCAAACCAAACGTAGCAAACATCGCCGACATCCCACGGGATGGGAATACCCCACGGCAAACGCCCAACGGGTCTCGAGATGCTGAGGTCGCCGATGGGTTCGCGCAGCATTTCAATCACTTCATTGCGGTACGAGACAGGTTCAATCAGATTTGGGTGCGTCTCGAGGTATTCAATCAACCACGGGCGGTACTTCTCGAGCTTAAAAAAATAATTGGCTTCGCGGCGCAGTTCGGGCGGGTCGCGGTCGCCGGGCAGGCGCTTGACACCATCAGCACCCTCGACCAATTCCTTTTCGGTGACATAGCGCTCCGAGCCAATACTGTACAAGCCTTCGTACTCGGCAAAGTAAATATCGCCAGCATCGTACAGGCGCTGGAGGATGCTCTGGACGTACTTGACATGGCGGGTTTGGGTGGTGCGAATAAAGTCATCGTTGCTGAGTCCCCAACGCTGCCAAAGGGCTTTGAAACCAGATTCAGAGATTTCATCCACGTACTCTTGCGGGCTTCGCCCAAGGGCTTGCACGACCTTCCAGATTTTCTCGCCATGTTCGTCCGTGCCAGTCAGAAAATACGTGTCATAACCAGCCAATCGGTGATACCGCGCCAAGGTATCAGCAACCAAAGTAGCATACGCATGACCAAGGTGCGGCACGTCGTTGACATAATAAATCGGGGTGGTGACATAAAAAGTTTTATTCATGGTTTCCTTTCAAGGCAAAGTTCATAGATTCCTTTCAAGCAAAAGTTCATAGATTCCTTTCAAGCAAAAAAAAGCGGGGCAGCCTAAACGCCCCAACAAACCCAACAAAGTCTTTGTTAAGGTCGCAGGGCGCTCCTTGGCATTCGCCATGAGAAAAAGCCTCGTTTCATGGCTCGAGTATACAAAATAAAGACGAAAGAGGAAAGTAGAAAGAAAAAGGTTAGTAAGCGGGTCAGGCATACCTGACCCCTACGACAAACAACCGGTTTTAAGCCGTAGGGGCGAGGTATGCCTCGCCCAGCGATTCACAGATATTATTTCAGGGCAAATCCTTAACTCAAGAATGCTGCACCAAAAAACCTTTAACCTTTTACCTTTATCTAAAACCATTGGTGTGACAAAATCGCTACGGTAATCCCGAGCAAAAAGCCAACAAAAACCTCGAAGTAGGTGTGTCCTAATAGTTCTTTCAGAGGCTTCGGCGCAAAGCCTTCGCGCAGGACAGCATCGAGTTCTTGAACAAGGTCGTTTAGGACTTCGGCTTGCATTCCACTGGCGCGACGAATGCCTGTGGCATCGTACATCACGATGCTGCCAAAAATTGCGGCGATGGCAAAATAGGCGCTGTCCCAGCCGTATTGTAAGCCGCACATGGTGGCGAGTGCCGCCACCGAAGCGGTGTGGCTCGAGGGCATTCCACCTGTCTCGAGGATGCGTTGCGGCATCCATTTGCGTTCGCTAATCAAGATCAGCAAGACTTTCAGCACTTGGGCAAAAGTCGAAGCGAACAGGGCTGTCCAAAGCACTTGGTTACTGAGGAGGGCTTGCATTGAGCTAGTCTACCAAGTCTAGCGAGCTGAAAACACAAATCAACTTCACCGCCAAGGTGCGTGAAGTTGTATGCTAAAAACCATGCCGCCAAAAGTCAAACAAGCTCAAACCCGTTTTCGAGTGCGTTACGCCGAAACCGATGCAATGGGAATCGCGCATCATAGCAATTACTTGATTTGGCTCGAGATGGGCAGGGTGGATTTTCTGACCCGCTTGGGTCTGCCATACCGCGAAGTCGAAAAACGTGGTGTGCTGCTGGTGGTCAGTGGGGCTGCGGTGAAATACCGCCGCGCTGCCTTTTTTGATGATGAGTTGCTGCTGACCACTCGAGTTGGCGCTCTGAAATCCCGTTTGGTGCGCTTTGAGTACGCGATTGAGCGCAGCTCAGACAATGCCCTGATTGCCGAAGGGTCTACGGAACACATTGCAACTGACTTTGAAAAACGCGCCATTCCGATTCCGCAATACCTGCGGGATTTGCTCGAGTAGAAAATATGCTATACTGCCTCGCAAAGAGGAAAAGGTGTGTATGCCATTTTCCTTGAAACATCAACCGACAAACGCGCACTCAGCCAGATGCGCCGCGTGAACCACACGCGCTGTGGCTGCGGTACGTGCCTAAGGAGTTACCATTAGCACTTCCAAACCATCTGTTCGTACCCGTTCAAAGAAAATAAGCCCAGAAATCTCAGTCAGTGGTGAAACAGTTCCACTTTTTGCTCCCGAAAATCCCATGCCAGCCGTTGCGGTCAGGGGCAGACGACGCAACATAGAAGTTGCCAAAGTCCCAGCCCCAGAAGTTGTGGCTCGAGGTCGGCGGCGCAAAATCGTGGTTGAAACAACGCCTGAAATCATGGTTGAGGCAGCCCCCGAAATCGTGGCATCACCCGAACCTGTGCAAGCTGCTCCTAAGACTCGAGGGCGTAAGAAAAAAGAAGATGCTCCTGTCGAGCAACTGCAACTCGAGGCAGTCCAAGCTGAGCCAGTCCAGTCTGAGCCAGTACAACTCGAGCCTGTGACGGCTGAACCCATCAAAGCCAAGACTCGAGGACGACCCAAGCGCAGTCTCGAGACAGAAGTCGCTGTGACTCCCGAAGTCAGCCAGACTCCCGTTGCCGAAGTCGCACCTGTTGCCGAAACCAGCTCTCCCCTGCCCACCCCAAAGGCTCGAGGGCGCAAACCCAAGGTCGTGGAGGTCGTAGAACCAGAACTTGCCCCCGAACCAGAAGGCAAACTCAACCCAGAAACACTCGAGGTGGTCGCACCTGTTGCCGAGAAAAAACTGGTGCGGGTGCGGCGCGAAGCCAAAGAGGATTTGTTCTCGCACCAAGGAGCGCTCTACAACCCGTATGAATCCCTGCTCGAGTTTTTCCGTGCCAATCCTGCTGGGTTGCCCAGCCGCGAAGTGGCTGCCGAACTCGATGAAACCCTGCTGAACCGACTTGGTGGACGCAAAGGACTCGAGGATGCGATTTCGCTGCTCGAGCGCCATAAATTCCTGACCATGCCCAAACGTGGTTTTTTTCAATCCAGCCGCGAACTGATTCCAGTGGTTGGGCGCTTAGAAGTTCGTGCCGATGGCTCGGGCTGGCTGACTTCGGAAACACCCGGTTTGCGTCCGATGCTGATTCCAAGTGGCAGTCTGCTGTTTGCATGGCACGGCGACAGGGTTGTGGCTCGAGAATTGCGCCGCTCAAGTGTAGGGCAGAGCGAAGGCGAGATTATCCGCATCCTCGAGCGCAGCCGTCAGAACATCACGGGAACACTCGAGTTTCAGCGCGGTTATGCTGTGCTGCGCCCCGATGAGACGCTGCTGCCACCGCTTAGTCTCGAGACCAAAGGCGCAAACAACCTCAGTGCTGGAATGCGTTTGGTCGCTGAAGTGCTGTACCCCGAGGACACCGGCGAGGACGAAGCCTTGGCTCGAGTGCAGAATGTGCTGGGCGAAGCAGCCTCCTTGGAATCTGAACGAATTGCTGTGATGACCCGATTTGGGTTGCCCAACAGTTTCTCGAGCGAGGCTGTGAAAGCTGCGCTGAAACTTGGTTCAATCACCGCTAAAGACCTCAAAGGACGGATTGACCTGCGCGGCAAGCCCGTTTATGCGCTAAGCAACCTCGAGACGGCTCTGCAAATCGAACCATTGGGCAATGGCAATATCCTCTTGGGGGTGCATTACGCCGATG
>JAAFJQ010000166.1 GCA_013298185.1 Deinococcales bacterium | reverse complement strand
AAGAGTTTTTGGTTTAGCTCGCCACCCGCATTTGAAGAACTCGAGGCGCTGCTGCCCTTACCGTGGTTCTTAAAAGGCGCGAGGCAAACCAGTCGGCATCGGGCGGCTTTTTCGATAATACGTTCTCGAGCTGATTATGAAGCTGCTGCTCAGGCGTTTGTGGCTGATCCGATTTTGCATTGGCAGGCTTTTGTGGTGCGAGAACTCGTGAGCTTAAAACCTGTGGCGCATAGCCCAAGTGAGAAAATTCCTGCTTCGTTTGAATTTCGTTCGTTTTGGTGGTACGGAATGTGTGTTGGCGCTGCGCCGTATTGGTCTACAACTTACGCTTGGAGTCCAAACGAACAGGAAGCGGCTTTGGGCGTGGCTCGAGAAGCGGCGCTGCGTTTGGATGTTCCTTTTGTGGTGATTGATATTGCCCAAACCATTTTTGGGAATTGGATTGTGATTGAGTGTAATGATGCTCAAGAAAGTGGCTATGCCGCAATTTCGCCGTTTTCGTTGTGGCAAAAAATTGTGCAACTCGAGCAGGAAAAGTTGGGTTAGGGCTGAATTTGAACTCTACACCAAGGGTAGACCTCATGCAGAAAGCTGAGAAATACTTTACACTATCCTCATGAAGCGACTTTTGCCCGTCCTGCTCGTCGGTGCTGTGGCACTGGCACAAGATAAAGCGTCCTACACTGTCTCCGACATTGTGCTGCTCGGTGTCAATGAACGACATGTTGTGTTCTATGACGAAAAGAATACCTTTGGTCGGAAACTCGAGGGCAGTGTGGCAGGGCGTACCCAAGTCCTCGAGGTGCAGGCTGCCAACCAAGATACCCGTGGATTTTTGGTCGAGGGTGCTTTGCAAGTCAACGGCTTGGGCAGTTGGCAATTGCCTGTAACAAGCACCGTGCCAGCTTTTACGGCAACCCGCTCGGGTGAACGCATGACCGTTAAAGCCAACACCGATTTGCGTTCGGTGTACATGTGGGATGGCAGGAATTGGTTCACGGTTCTCGAGAAATTAGAGGCTGGTAAGCAACTGAATGTCTTGCCAACTCCTCGAGATGGTTTGATGGGCGCAGGTAACTTGTGGAAGGACGAAGCCACGGCTTTGGAAAATTACCTAAAAACCCGTGGTGCATTTTTACTGGCGACCCTGCCAGACATCAGCATTGAAGGCAATGAAACCAATTTTAATCCAGCACCTGTCAGCACACGGCGTTCGATTCTGGCAGTTCAATTTGGTTACGAAGGCATGTGGTTGCAACAAAATGCGCCTGTGACCCTGAATCCAGTGGTGGATGTGACCGCCAGTGGTACGTTCAGCACTTTGCGTGACACCAATTTTATGGCTCGAGTAGATACCAACCCCGATGATTACGCTCGGACTTGGCAAATGGCGCTCGGTGGGCAAACCCCTGTACCGCCAACACCAAAAGTGGATTTCTTTAACCGTCGGATGGTCACGGTGTTCTTGGGTCGTAAACCAACCACTGGTTACAGCCTGACTTACAAAAGCGCGGTTTATGAGCGTGGCACGCTCAAACTCAACTTAGAAATACGTGAACCTGTTGGTAATAATTTTACCAATACTCCAACCAGTCCGTTCATTATGCTCGAAGTGGCTGCCCAAGATATTTCTTCGGTACAAGTGCAATTGGTGCGTCCGTAAATCAACGTGTCTGAGATTCGCCAATGATGCTGGTGATGATTGCTTTATGGGCGCGTTTCTCGGCGTACATTTGTACATCGGCTTCGGTCAGGGCATGATCCAAGCTGACATTGGTTGCCCTGGACCAGCCACCAGAAACCGATGGGAAATTGGCTCTGACCCGTTCATAAAGCCGTCCACCGCTGGCAAGCCCAAGGTGCAGTGCCACAAATTCATCGCCGCCAGTGCGGTACAAGCCGTCGCCTTCACGCACGGCTTGTTGAAGGGCTTTGACAAATTCTAGGATGTACTGATCACCTGCTTGGTGTCCTTTGCGGTCATTGATGCGCTTTAAGCCGTCCACATCCCAACTGGTTAAAAGCAGCGGCAACCCTTGTTTTTGCGCCAGTTTTTGGAATTTTACAAAATCCTCGAGCAACGCATAGCGATTCCCAATTTGCGTCAGGACATCGGTGCTGACTGAACGCTCGAGTTCACGGTGGCGGGTTTCAAAACCCTGAAAAAAATACTGCAATGCCCAACCAACGAAGCTGTGCAGCAAAAAAATCAGTAAACCAACGTAACTCGCTTCTGAACGGCTCGAGGGCAGCAGCGCAAAGACCAGCATTGCCCCCAAATTCACAACCATGCCATGCCAGCCCCAAGCGGCAGCAATGCCCAGTGCAAAAGGCGCGGCTAAGACCCCAAAGATAATTCCTTCAAGCTCGAGTTTTTGCCATGTCGGCGTGGTGTACACCAAAAATAAAACCACCAGCACCAAGCCAATCACCATCTGAGCCGCACTGGCATGTTCTGGGTAACGCGGCAATGCCCACAAAGCAAGCGCTGTGACCAAGGCTTGAATACCCAAAAACAAACCCGTCTCGAGCCAAAGCACAGGCGAAGCCAGCCAGCCACCTAAAGAAGCAAGCACAATCGCACCCCATGTACCAATCCAAAAAGGTCGGTAAAGCAAGGCGGACGGGTTGCTGTTCATGATCAGGGCGCTTGGAATTCAATTTCGCAAGCTGGCGCAGTAAAACCCGCTTCTTTATGAGCGCCATCGCAAAAAGGTTTATTTTGGCTATGACCGCACCTGCACAAACTAAAACGTCCTTTTTCAATCAGCTGTTCGCCCTCGGCGGTTTTTAGGACATAGCTGCCATTTGTTTCAACCAAAATCGAACCGTTTTCTCGAGCAGTCAGTTTCATGGGCATAGTCTACCCCACAAGAGACTATACTGAAACCATGCTTCATTTTGTGGTCAACCCAGCCGCTGGCGGTGGTCGTGCTGCTCGAGCCATTCCCGAAGTGCAAAACCTGATGCAGCGTCATCGGCTCGAGGCGACCTTGCACATCACAAATTTCGCGGGTCAAGCCACGCAACTGGTAGCTGCCTTACCACTCCTCGAGCCAGTGGTGGTGGTTGGAGGCGACGGTACGCTGCACGAAGTCATTCGTGGTTTACTCGATGGCGTAAGCCGCTCTGAGCGCCCAGTCGGGCTGATACCACTCGGCACAGGCGATGATTTTGCCAGAGGTGTGGGGATACCACTCAATAACTTAGAAGCTGCCCTCAAGATTATTCTGCGCGGCAGAAGTCGTTGGTTGGATGCAGCACGGATTGGACAGCGCAGTTTCCTCAATGGCTTTGGAGCTGGTTTTGATGCCCAAGTGGCTCGAACCGTCAAAACCACGCCCAAGGGCTTACCGGGTAGCTTGCGGTATTTGCTCGCCATCATCCAAGAACTGAGCGCCCTCGAGCCAAGGTTTGTCAAAGTTTTTGCCGATGATGCTTTGGTTTACGATGATGCAGCCCTGTTAATTGCCGTAATGAACTTCAAAGGTTACGGCGGCGGCTTAAAAATCAATCCCAACGCCAACGGCACAGATGGCTTACTCGAGATTGTGATTGGTGGACGCTTCAACCGACTCGGCACACTCGGAATTCTGCCGCGCCTAGCCCAAGGTAAGCACCTCGGACACAAAGAAGTGCGGGTGGTACAAGCCAAAAAAGTTCGACTCGAGTGGCGCGACACCATGCCCGCCCATGTGGACGGCGAACTGCTCGAGCCAGCGCGGGTGTTTGAACTCGAGGTGCTACCACAAGCTGTTTCGGTGCTGCTGCCTTAGGCTCGAGAATTGTAGCTCAAGATTTAGGCATTTTTATCGTGATTGGGCTTAGCTGCCTTGCTAAACGCCAAAGTGCAAGCGTAGTATATGTGATTGCTGGTGGGCATGTCTTGTAGTGCCGTAAGAAAAGAAGAAAACTGTTAGGGAGTTTGGCTTTTATCTTTGACCTTTAACCTTTTCTCTCGGGCTTTTGGTTGCTAAAGCAAAACACAGCATACTCGAGCCTATCACCAAGCTGGCGACCAGTGTCACCAACCAAAAACGGTTGTCCATAAACAATCCAAGTGTGATAAGCGAACCCAGAATTCTACCCAAGGCATTGGCGGTGGTGGCAAAACCCATCATGGCAACTCGAGACTCTGGGACGACTTCTGTACCCACAGCGATCGAAGCTACAATTGTGATTTCAAATGCTAAGTAGAGAAAAAATAAGGCAATCACCATCCCAAGTAAAGAATGGCTGAGCAAAGCAAAAGCCACAAATGACAAAACATATAAAACACCTGCGCCAAGTATCGCCAGGCGTTTATTGATTCGGTCAAGGTACACAATAATCAGTGCTTCTGCCACAATGTCGGCAACTCCGATGATGGTGGAAATCAATCCGATTTGCAGGTTATCCAAAGCAAACTGGGTTTTCATCCATTGGGGGTAAATCAACCATGGAATCTGAGCTGCAAAAGTAATTCCTGCGCTGAAAAACAAAAACAATCGGGCTTTTGGCTGCTGCCAAACCAAACGCCATGGTGCGAATGAAAACTCGGCTCGAGTGCTGCTTTTGGTCAGTTGTGGGCGAACATAAACCCAGCTTGCCACAAAACCAAAGAAACCAAGTAATGCCAGTAAAACAAATGGTGCAGACCATGACACCTGTTCGACCAACAAGCCAAATACTGGCGCACCAAGCATGAACGAGAGCGCCCAAGAGAGTTCTAAAACACCGACCACTGTGCCGCGCCGCTCGAGTGGTACGCGATCAGCGATGAAGGTGTGAACTTGAGGGCTGAACATGGCTTTTGTCACGCCAAGCAAAATAAACAGCACCAGCACAGCCGCAAAACTTGGTGCAAATGGTAGCAGTCCGCAAGACACCACAAATAAACCAAGTGGGTAGAACAACACATTGCCTTGTCCGAATCGTGCAATCAACAAACTCGAGAATGGCGCTGCCAGACTGGCTAAGGACAGGGCAATGGCTAACCAACTGATGGTGCTGAGATCCTGCCCATAGGCAGCTGCGATCACGCCCAAAAAGGGGATTGGGGCGCGTAAGGCGGTGTCTTGAGCAAATTTTGAGAGAATAAATGACCCAAGAACAGATGGGTGAATCGGATTTTGTTGAGGCTCGGCAGGGATTGGGTGCATAGCAAAGGGGGTTATCGTAGCTTATTTTGGCAAACAGGTGCATGTCTTGATTCTTGACAAATTGTTGTATATATGCAACAATATATTTTATGAAGGCGACGAAAGATAAAACTCCTACAATCATCATTTACAATCGCCTGACTGTGCTTCGCGCCGAACGAGGGCTTTCACGCCAAGACCTCGCCGATGCTGTCGGCATTAATTTTCAAACCATTGGCTACCTCGAGCGCGGCGATTACAACCCAAGTTTAGAACTGGCGTTTAAGCTCTCTGAATTTTTTGGCTTGCCCATCGAAGCGATTTTTTCCAAAACACCATTTAAGCCTCTTTCTGAAAGTCTGTACAACAAAGGAGTCATATGACCATGCCACAACAACCGATCAATTTTAAGCTGGCTCGAGTCACCCCAAAATGGGCATTGAAGCAATCGGCACGACGCTCCATGGTGGTTCTGTTTTTCCTTGTGCCATTTATGGCAGGTGTGGGTGCAGGGTATTTGAATTCACTTTGGAGCTTGGTTTTTGCTCCGTTTGCACTTGTTCCAATCATATTCTTTGTATGGTTGGTTGGTGCAACAGGCGCTCGAGCTGACAGCCCCGATGAATATCTTGACGAGCGTGAAATCGCAGTGCGAAACCAAACGTACTTAAATGCTTTTCGGATTCTAGGTGCAATGATTGCTCTTGGTTTTGGTGTACTGACTTTCTTTCCAGATTTACCAATCAGTGCTAAAAACGTTTTAGCCATTCTTTTTCCTGTTGCACTGTTATTACCAACCTTTACTTTAGCGTGGACACAACCAGACCCACTCGAAGATGAAAGCACTCAGCCCACTCGAGGATAAACCTAATCGAGAACCACTTGATTCGCTCGAGAACAACCCAATGAGCAGTAGACGAAAGGATGCGTATGTCTCAACCCATGAAAAACCCATTTCCCATGCCGATTCGCTGGCTAAGAATTCAAAAAAACCGTCGCTTTCTGACTGTTTTAAGTCACTCGTTTTTATTCTCAGCCATTGGAATGACTTTCTTTAACCAAAATATTCAAGCATTTGTTTTTATTTTGTTCAGCATGGTCTTTGGCGTCATACTACACTTTGCGACTCGCAACATTGCCAATGCTGTGAACAGCATCACCGATGAACGCGAACGCAGTTTACGCGATCATGCTCACCGTGTTGCGTACTGGATCATGTCTGGCATAGTTGGCGGAATGATTGGGCTGACAGCGGGATTTAGCAGTACTCGAGCCGCCGATTATGTTTTGCTTAGAGTTGGAGATTTTGCGCGGCTGGATGTGATGGTGTACTTACTTGCTTTTGCGACCATGTTTTCGGGTTTGCCCACAGCCATTATTGCTTGGCTCGAGCCAGACCCACTCGAGGACGAATAAACTCAGTCAACTCGAGGACGAATAAACTCAGTCAACTCGAGGACGAATAAACTCAGTCAACTCGAGGACGAATAAACTCAGTCAACTCGAGGACGAATAAACTCAGTCAACTCGAGGACGAATAAACTCACCATGCTCGAGAAGCGAAATCCTCATCATCTCTACTACAAATAAGCAACCAATCGAAAGTTGAAGTCGTATATGTTCTTGGTAGAACATGGCTTAAGGAGTCATATGAAAAAAGTATTGTTCAGCGGTTTATTGGCACTCGGTTTTGGTTTGACAAGTATTGCCCAAGATGGCGCAGCTCAGGTGTTTGAACGCGCCAAACTAGCGCATGGTGGGGTGGCACTCGAGGGGATGACTGGCTACCGCGATGCTGGAGTGATTTCGTATTACGACGAAAAAGGACAAGTTACTGCCAAAGTGGATTATAAGCAAATGTACGATTTCGCCACGCAAAAATTCCGTCTCGAGGTCAGCCAAAATAGAACGCTGGTGCAAATCCAGCAAGTTGCACCTACCGAGGCATGGGCTTGGACAAGCCAAAGTGGTGTGGTGCGTTTACCAGCGGCTCAAGCTAAGCCTTTGCGCGATTCGTTCTCTCAGGGTATTTTTGCTTTTCGTGCTAAAACAGCTGACTTAAAAGACTTAAAAACCCTTGGCACAGTTAAAATTGCTGGGGTTGAAGGCACACAGATTTCCTTTAGCTTAAACGGTGCAGTCAGCAAACCCGTGATTGGTGCAGATGGCACAATTCTTGGTGGGGTGGACACGCTACAAGGCGCGGAAATTCAGGGAATCTCGAGCGATTACCGTGTGGTAAGTGGTGTAAAAATCGCTTTCCTAAGCCAATCCACTTTTGGCGGAAAACCGGTTTTTGACCTCAAAGTAGATACTGCCGAAGTCAATCCGACTTTCACCGAAGCCGACTTTGCTCGTCCGAAGTAAGCTCGAGGTAATCATGAAAAAAGTACTCGCTGCGCTTCTGATTTTTGTAGGCTCGAGCGCCCTTGCCAGCCCAGCCCAAGATGTATTCGATGAAGTTTCGTATTACTTGGTGATGAACTACGGCGGAGCTTCAAGTATTGATGTTCGTACCCTACCCGATAAGTACCAACCTCAACTCGAGGCGGCGTGTATGAACATGGCAAACACTTGCCCTACCGAAAAAGCCTTTCCGGTTATTAACGCCATGCTGCGCGAAATTGGCGATGAACACACTGGCTTTTACCCCAATCTTGGCAGCCAAGTCAGTGGCTTATTGGCAGGTACAAACACCAACCAAAGTGTTGGTATGGACATCACGGTTCTCGAGAACCAAGTTTTTGTTCGCAATGTTGTCGTGGGTTCAGCCGCCGCCCAAGCTGGCATCAAACGCGCTGATCGCATCAGCCATATCAACTTTGCGCCAGTGCAAGAAAAAACCTTTGCGGCGGCTTGGACCAAACTCAACACCCAAGGCGGATTTGTTACAGTGGTGCGCCAAGGGCAAGTGCAGCGTTTGAGGTTATTACCAAGTGTTTTACCCGTTGAACTGCCCAGCCTCGAGCTGCGTTCTGATGGAATTGCGGTGATCAAAGTACCTAATTTCTTTGGACGCGGACAGGGCAGCATTGCCAATCAAGTGCATACGCTGCTCAGCCAAGCCAAAAATCCCAAAGGTGTGATTCTCGAGTTGCGCGATAACTTCGGTGGTTTTGTTGCCGATTGCACTGGCATTGCCGCAGCTTTCTTGGACAATGCGATCAACCGCTTCACAGCTCGGACGGCTTTTGGTAGTGCTGATTATTTTGCTAAGAACAACCAGATTTGGTTGCGCCGTGCCAACACCGAAAGTATGGTGTTCAATTTTAATAACCCAGTGAAATACCAAGGGCGTGTGGTGGTGTTACAAAACAAAAACAGTGCTTCTTGCTCTGAATTTCTCTCGAGCAACCTCCAAGAAACGGGGCGGGCGGTGGTACTCGGTGAAACCAGCGCAGGTGTTGCCAATACCTCGGTGGGTTTCTTTATCTTATCTGACCAAAGTGCCTTGCAACTCAGCCTGAACATCCGCGTAGATGCCAACGGCAAACGCTACCCTGCAAGTGTTCAACCCAATGAACTGATTGCTGATGATTTGAAAACCATCAACAACACAGGGCAGGATGCGATGCTCGAGCGAGCTATAGAAATATTGAATGCGCCTTAAGCCTTTGCAAAATCCAGTGCCGCTTTAGCTAGTAATTCCGTGGCAAGTGGTAAGCAACCCGTGTCGTCAATGTCAAACTTAGGATGATGATGCGGGTAGCCAGCGCCACTGCCAACCAAGAAGTACACCCCTGGGACTCGAGCCAAGAATTCCGCCACATCATCGCCGCCCATTGTGGGGGTTGGTTGGTCAACACTTGGCACAATCTCGAGCGCTAGTTTCTTGAAACGCTCGGTCATGATGGCATCGTTGACCAGTGGTGGTACACCAGTTTTCCACTCGAGTCGGGCTGAACCACCAAAAGCTTCGGCGGTTGAAATGCAGAGTGTTTCAATACGGGCTTGGAGTTTACTGCGAAGCTCGAGGTCAAAAGTACGCAGGGTGCAACGCAGTTCAACACTGTCTGGGATGATGTTATGAGCGCCTTCACCAGCAATGATCGTGCAGACTGAAACCACACTGG
>JAAFJQ010000165.1 GCA_013298185.1 Deinococcales bacterium | reverse complement strand
ACATCAAAGCTGACTTTTTGTCCCTCGAGCAGTTTGCGAAAACCATTCGAGCTGATCGCGCTGTAATGCACGAACACATCTGCGCCGCCTTCACGGGCAATAAAACCAAAGCCCTTTTCAGCATTGAACCATTTGACTGTACCAATTTCTTGTGCCATAAACTCTCCAAACGGAATCAATCCGCTCCTGCTGCCATGACGCTTAGAACTTTTGAATGCACCATGCGAGGAGCCTACACTCTAGCACAATTGTGACCAAGTCAACTATTTCAAGAATTCATGGTTTATGCTTGAGCTTGTGAGCCAAGCCAGCCTTCCCAAGACCGATACCCGCCAAATGATTTCTGATTTGCTCAGCACCCTGCGTTTGGTTTGGGATGCCAGCCGATTGCACTCGAGCATCATTTTCATCTCGAGCATTCTCCAAGCCTTTGCCCCTGCGGCAACCCTATGGATTGGCAAACTGCTGTTGGATGCTGTGGCGCTTGCCATTCAAGGCAACCTCGAGGGTGGCTTAAACGAATTAACAGGTTTGTTGGCGCTTCAAGTTGGCATTGGAGCATTGATGGTCTTGCTTGGCGCATTGCAAGGCGCTTCTCGAGAACTTTTGGGTGATAGCCTGCAAAACCGTATCACCATGCGGATTCTGGGCAAAGCAGCCAACCTCGAGGTCGAGCAGTTCGAGAACGCCAAAACCTATGATGCGCTTAAGAACGCCTATAACGAAGTTGGTTTTCGTCCAATTGGTGTGGCGACCCAAGTGCTTTCCTTGGCGCAAGCGATCATCACCCTTGGCTCGATTGGTGTGCTGCTGGCACAACTCGGTTGGCTGGTACTGCTTCTGACCCTAATTGCCACCCTGCCCGGTGTGATTGTCTCCAATTACTTTGGTGCAGAAAGTTACCGTATGATTCGCCGTCGTACCCCCGAGGCTCGAGTGCAGAATTACCTTGGGACGCTCCTGACATCCGACCAACTGGTCAAAGAAGTGCGGCTTTTTGGCTTCGAGCCGTATTTGATTAAGCGCTGGCAGTTGTACTACCAAAAATTTCGAGCGCAACTTGTACCACTGATTGTGCGCCGCTCTGGTTGGAGTTTTGCAGCCAGTCTGCTCTCGAGTTTACTGATTGGTGTAGCCACATTTTCAGTGCTTGCCAAAGCCAGCACAGGTTCGATTACCGTGGGCGATTTTGCCTTGTTTATTGGCGGCTTAACCCAAGTGCAGAATCAATTCTCGAGTTTGCTGTCTGGCGTTTCAAACATCTACCAGAGCTTACTCTACATGCGAAACTTATTTGAATTCCTCGAGTTACCGCAGCGTGACCTCGAGGCGGGTTTAGAGTGGCTCGAGCCAATCGAAACGATTGAATTCAAAGACGTGGCATTTCGTTATCCACTGACCACCCGCGATGTCTTAAACGGCGTGAATTTTAAGGTTGAAAAAGGACATGCACTGGCTTTGGTCGGCGAGAACGGCGCAGGAAAAACCACAATTGTCAAGCTCCTGACCCGATTGTTTGAACCGACTTCAGGGCAGATTTTGTTCAACGGCAAGGATGTGAGCGCTTACTCGCCGCGCAGTGTGCAACGCCAAATGAGTATTATTTTTCAAGATTACGGACAGTACCAAATGACCGCTCGGGAAAACGTAGCCCTTGGGCAACTCGAGAAAATCGAAGACACCAGCGCCCTCGAGCGAGCTGGTGAACAAAGCGGCGCCAATGAATTTGTGCAAACCCTGCCAAGTGGTTATGACACGATGCTGGGTCGGATGTTTGAAGGTGGCAGACAATTATCTGGCGGGCAATGGCAACGCCTTGCCCTCTCGAGGTTGTATTTTCGCAGTGCCAGTGTTTTGGTCTTCGACGAACCGACCGCCGCGCTCGATGCCCAAGCCGAGTTTGACACAATCAATGCACTTCGCAGCCAAGCCAAAGACCGAATTACGGTTCTGATTTCCCACCGTTTTAGTACTGTGCGCTTAGCCGATACAATTGTGGTTCTCGAGCATGGCAAAATTGAGGAATCAGGTTCGCACGCCGAATTGGTACAGAGCGGCGGCATGTACGCCCAATTGTTTAAGTTACAAGCCAAAGGGTATCAAAGCAGTTGACACTGCAATCACATCGGTTTTAGACTACCAACAGATTGTTCGGGATTTCACATTTTCTCGAGGGATTTGAAAGCAGGTGATATGAAACCGCAGTTGCAACCAAACAGCAATGCCGACCCAGAGCCGTTAAGTCGTCGCGGGGTTCATGTCGCCGTTTTGGTCTGAACCCCATAACCCACCTAGGGGGTGAATCAAATGACCAGCTTCGAGACAATCCTCGAGCCAAGCCAAATCCTTGCTGTGCTGCGCGAAGGCGAGCGCACAGAGTTCAAAGCCTTGCTGCGAAGTCAACCTGAAACCAGCATTGATGCTGCTTTTGCCGATGCCAATCAAACCGAACGCCTCGAGTTTCTGCGCTTATTACCCATCGAACGGGCTGCCAGTACCTTTACGGATTTACCGCTACCCGAACAAGCCGAGTACGTGCCAGACTTACCAGCCGACCGCTTGCGGGTCATGGGTGCGTTTATTGGACCCGACGAAATTGCTGATTTGCTGCAAGAACTCGAGGATACCCAAGCCAGAGAACACTTACTGAACGCCCTTCCACCCACACTGTCCTCGAGTGCTTTGACCCTGCTGCAATACGAAGACGACGACGCAGGCGGCATGATGACTCCAGAATTTGTGGCGGTTCTCGAGGTTTGGACGGTGCAGCACACCTTAGAGTTTTTGCGCCAAGCAGCTGACCATGCCGAAACCGTGGCGAATTTATATGTGGTCAATGCGTCGGGGCAACTGACCGGCATGATTGCCTTGCAAAGCCTTGTGACTGCCCCATCTCGAGCCAAAATCGAGGACATTGCTCGGCGTGAAATCATCTTTGCGCGTACCGACACCGACCAAGAAGAAGTGGCGCGTCTGATGCGCGATTACGACCTCAACGTCATGCCTGTGGTCGATGAAAAAGGTGTTCTCAAAGGCATCATCACCATCGACGACGTGATTGATGTGATCGAAGAAGAAGCCACCGAAGATATTTACAAAGGCGCGGCGATGGAAGGCTCGGAGATTGACTACCTCCGCACCAGCCCTTTTACCCTGTGGCGCAAGCGGGTTTTGTGGTTAGCAGCCCTTTCGGTTTCGGAGCTTTTAACCGTTAGTGTCAACTCGAGTTACGAGGATTTACTGAAACAACAAATTATTTTACAAAGTTATATCGCTGCGCTGATTGGCACGGGTGGCAACACAGGTTCGCAAAGCGCGGTGCTGATTATTCGCGCTATTTCCCAAGGACAAATCCGAGGACGCGATGCCCTGAAAGTACTGGCTAAAGAATTCAGCACAGGTTTTTTACTTGGCGCAACCTTGGCTGTTTTTGCCTTTATTCGTGTCCTGCTCTTAAAAAGCGATGCAGGTGTACCCATTGCTTTAACCATTGGCTTAGCGGTGTTTGCAATTGTCTTGGTTTCCAACATGGTTGGTGCAATGCTGCCAATCGCTTTTTATAAACTGAAAATAGACCCAGCCCTCACCTCAAGTCCCTTCCTAGCCACAATTATGGATGCCACTGGTCTGCTGATTTACTTTAATATCGCCAAACTGGTCTTAGGCTTATAAGCCTCATAGCCCATAGCTCATAGCTCATAGCCCAAAGCCCTTCTCATCCTCAATTGCTTACAATAACCCGCGATGACTCGGCTCGAGCGTATGGTGGCGCGTGAAACCATCCCTAACTTTTTGATTGGCACTGGTTTGTACATTGGGGTTTTTCTGCTCTGGCGGGTTTTGGCACAACCATTTTTATCTGCCTTGCCAGCTCAGTCTTTTTTGCCGTGGATGCTGTACCAAATTCCTAATTTTGCACTGCAAGCCTTTCCGATTGCTTCGGTGTTTACAGCATTAATTGTCTTTGGGCGTTTGGCTCGAGAAAACGAGTTGTTAGCCGCCCAATCAGGCGGTATCAGCCTTGGTCAAGTGGCACGACCCGTGTTGTTGTTTGGGGCGCTGGTGACTGGTTTGGGTTATGTGGTTTCGGAATGGATTGCGCCAAGAGCCAATCAACAAGTCAGTGTGACGTGGTGGGATGGTGTTTCAGGCAATGCCTTCAGTCGAATTGCCGGTAAACGCCTTGATCTGGGTTTACGCACCGTGATTTTTCAGGGCTATGCGGGCAATGAACTGCGTGATGTGCGGGTTGAATCTTGGAATGGCAACACCCAAACCCTGACCTATGCCAAACGCGCTTATTTTGAAAACGATAACTTGGTCATGCTCGAGTGGCGCAATTATGCAATCAACCATGATTTCATGCCCACGCCAGAAAAAATCACACCAGATTGGCAAAACAATGCTTTTGTCTTTAAGAACGTCGCTCCAAACGCCACCTCGAGAAACATCATTCAACTTGGTAAAACCCGTGAGCGCTTGGTGGCAGACAACGACCAAGGCGGCTTTGAAGACCCGCGCAGCATCTCGGATTTGTGGCTCGAGCATCAACAAACCACAGGAGTCCAACAACGCGATGTGGCAGCCCAACTTGGACTGAAAACCGCACTGCCATTTGCCAGTTTTATTATTTTATTGTTTGGTGTAGCCGTGGCTTCACGCGGCGCTCGCAACTCGAGTACCGCCTTTGGTTATGCTGTCCTGATTGCCATTGGTTTTTATGCGGCACTGTTTTTAGGGCGCACGCTTGGGCAAATGGGTGTGTTACCTGCTTTTCTCGCACCTTGGTTCGCCAACCTTGGCTTTTTGGTGGCAGGGGTTTGGCTGATTCGTTCTCGAGAAATTCGGTAGTTCAGCGTTTGCTGGTACTGCAATTCAGCGCTTGCTGGTGCTGCAATTTAGCGCTTACTGGTGCTGTAACGCAAAATCTGCCAGTACATTTTTAAGCGTCTGGCAAAACCAGCCACTAAACCAAGTTTTTGTTCTTTGATCACCTGCGAAGCACCTGTTAAGTTGACGTACTCGAGGCGCAGTTGTTCAACTGCAATCTGGTCATTGATTGCCACTTCAACACCGTAACCAGCCGTCTCGAGGTTCTTAGCGGCTAAAATCGTGGCTCGAGGGATCAGGCGTTGCCCAGACCATTGTGGGGTGGCGCGGTTGCCAAAATCCGTGACCAGACCACCACCTGAAAATAAACCTGCGGTTGTGTCAGCTTTACCTGATTGCACAGGTTCTTGCATGGCAGTCAAGTGCTGCGGCGTGAGGTTGAGTAAATCAGCATCTAAAAGCATTAAATACGGGGTTTGAGCCGCCAATGCCCCTGCTTTGACCGCGCCGCCCTTGCCTCGGTTGGCTTGTAACTCGAGAACCTCTGCACCGGCTTCTTGGGCTTGTTGCACGGTTTGGTCGGTGCTGCCATCGCTGACCACCAAAATTTGTGTCAATCCAGCCGCTTTTGCCACGCCCACAACGCCAGCCACGGTTCTGGCTTCGTTAAAAGCTGGTATCAGCACAGTGATCGAAAGCGGTTGCATCATGCCAGTTTACTTTATCTGCCTAAGCGGCTGATGTCCTGAACTGTCACCAGCAAAATAAAAACCATCACAAAAATAAAACCAGCGAAATTGATTTTTTCTTCTTGCCCCGGCGCAAATGGTTTACGGCGCAATGCCACAATACTCGAGAGCAGAATACGTCCGCCATCCAAACCTGGTATTGGCAGCAGGTTAAATAAACCCAAAGAAAGGTTGATCACCCCAGCCAAGAACAGCACAGGAAAAAAACCTTGCTGCGCCACTTGCTCGGTGGCATTGACCGCCCCAACTGGACCTTGTAGGTTTTCGTCGCGCTGCAAAGTTAAAGTGCGAAAAATCCCACCGACAATCGCCTCGAGGAACTGCGGGATACCGCCAATCAAGGTGACTGCACTTTGGTTAAAGGCTTGCCCTACGCCTATAGGTTCAAAACGGGTTTCGCGTCCGATTGCCACCCCAAATTTCGGACGGGCTTGCCCAGGAAAAACCGTGGGTGACCAATCAAAACGAATATCCATTTCTTTGCCATCGCGCAGTACTGTGTAGACTCGAGAACCATTGGTTTGTAAATCTGAGCGCACCACTTGAACATCACTCACAGCTTTTCCGTTGATCTTAAGAAGAAAATCCGATGAGCGAAACCCAGCTTTTTCGGCACTCGAGGCGGCTTGTACCCCAAGTTGAATTCGTTCACCCAGCACCGCCTGACCCTGCCCAAGAAAAGCAAAACCAACAATCAAAATTGCCAGCAATACATTGGAAAGCGGACCAGCAAACAACACCGCAAACTTACCCCAATAACCCAACTTGGCAAAACCATGGGTTGGTGGAATTGGTCTGCCTTGGGCATCGAATTCGGTGGGGGCAAGCCCATCAATATCCACATAACCACCAAGTGGCAACAAAGAAAGTCGCCATTCGGTGTCCTTCCAAGTTTTACGCCAAAAAATCGGACCCAGCCCAATTGAAAAGGCTTTGACCCCCACACCCTGAACTCGAGCCGCCAAGTAATGCGCCATTTCATGCACAAACACCGCGACGTTAATGATAATCAACCAAACAAGAATGCCCACGGGTTGATTTTACTGGATAAAGTGAAAATCGAATGTAAGGGGGAAGGGGCTATGAGCTATAGGCTATGAGCTATGAGTTATGAGCTGTGAAAAAGGTGATGCTCGAGTTACCTGACCGCAAAACCATCGCGCCATGCAAGCTCGAGGGTTTGTTTTTGCCATAGGGCTGGCAGTTGCCCAAAAGAAATTTTATTTTCTAAGGCAGCATCAAAGAGTTTACGATACACCGCGTCGGCGGTTGGCAGCCACGGCGACCAGTCAAAGCGCTCGGGGATGACACTCGAGGCTTGACGGTAGAGTTCAACTGGGTTTGCCCCAAAAATACTGGTGGGTTGCTGGCTCAGTTCAGGTAAGACAAAAGCTGTGGTCATGGCAGGCAAACGGGTTTCTTTTGTCCAGAGCTGTGCGATTGCATCTGCCGAAGTGGAGGCAAACAAAGCAAAAGCCGTGGCAGCATTGGGGAATTGGCTACCTCGAGCCACCACAAAACTCGAGCCGCCCAAGTTACCACTGCTGGCACGACCCGCATTCGGCAGCATGGTTAGTGCATAGGTTGCACCTTTTGCCATGGCTGGCTCGAGGTTACGGGCAAATGCCGATAACGCCCAAGCTGGTACAATTGCACTAAAAAGCCGTCCGCTTCGCAGGGCATTCCAGTGTTCAACACTGTACTCGGACATGGTCGTGACTTGCCCTTGACGAATCAAACCACCCCAATACGAAAAAAGTTGTTTTGCCAAAGCCGAATCCAGCGTTTGTGTGTAACCACTTTCTTCTCTGCCCCATAAACGCCCACCTTGCGCCCAAAGCAAAGACGCAAACAATAAACTTGAGCGCTCAAAATTCACCAGTTTGACTTGATTGTTGGTTTGCTTTGCCAAACCCTGACCAACTCGAGCAAAATCTGCCCAAGTACGCGGAATCGGCAAGTTATACCGAGTCAGCATATCCTGACGATAAAGCAGCGCCACGGCTCCAATGTCCTGAGGGATGGCATAAACTTCACCCAAGCTGCTGACCTGACCATTTGCCCAAGGTGCAAAAACACTGGTTTGCGGCAAAGGCAACAAGCCCTTGCTGCGCTCGAGCCAAGGAATAAAAGCATATTCGACCCGAGCCACATCGGGGATACCCTCGCCGGTCTGGTAAGCCTGCTGTAAGTTTCGGTATAACTCTGTGCCACTCGAGAAGGTTCGGAGCTTGACCCCAACCTTGTACCGCGCCCGAAATAAATCAGCCACTTCATCTAAGCCCGGTGCGGTACTCCAAAGCAGCAACTCGGCATTTTCTTCTGGCACAGGCGAAGGTGCTTCTTGATGTTGTTGCGCTACGGACAGCGCCAAAGCTGAACAGAAAAAAATCAAAACAACCAAAACTCGAGAAAAACCCCTCAACATAAGCTCGAGTCTAACCGAATTGAGTATCATGATGGTATGAACATCAAAACCACCCGAGCCGCCATGCTTCGAGGCGAAGTAAGTAGTCTACAATTGGTTGAGACTGCCCTCGAGAACGCCGAAAAGCATTTGGATAACAATATATTTGCCCACCTCGAGCCAGAAAAAGCCCTAGCCGCCGCTCGAGCCTCCGACCAAAAGCGCTTGGAGTTGCCGCTTTATGGTATTCCAATCAGCGTCAAAGACCTGTTCAATGTGGCTGGAATGCCAACCCAAGCTGGAACTCGAGCCGAGTTGCCCAAAGAATTTCAAAATCCAACCGTCAATGCTCGAGCCGTGCAGTACTTGCTGGATGCTGGAGCAATTATCCTAGGCAAAACCAACTTGCACGAAATTGCACTTGGGATTACTGGCGAAAACATCGCCACAGGCGATGTCAAAAATCCACTTGACCCAAACCGCCAAGCAGGAGGCTCGAGCAGTGGCAGTGCAGCAGCTGTGGCAGCAAGGATTGGACTTGCCAGCCTAGGCACAGACACAGGCGGTTCGGTGCGGATCCCCGCCAGTTTTTGCGGCATTGTTGGCTTTAAGCCCACCTTTGGTTGGATTCCACTCGAGGGAGCGCTGCACCTGAGTATGACCTGTGACCATGCAGGGGTCTTAGCCAACACCGTCGAAGATGCCCACACCATGCTCGAGGTGCTGGCGCATCGCAATTTGCCACTGCGTCATTTGAACAGCTTAAACGGTATTCGTTTGGGTGTGCCACGCCGTTGGCTCGAGGGACGCTTGGGCGCGACCGTGCGCCAAGATTTTGAGGCGCTGCTCGAGCAGTTCAAAACCGCAGGCGCAGAAGTTATAGATGTTGAACCCGAATACCTCGAGCTTGCCAACCGTTGTTACACCCCGATTGTTCGGGCAGAAGCTGCTTTTGTTCACCGCGCCGCCCTAGCAACCAAGCCCGACGGTTTCTCGAGTCTGGTGCGTCCTGCCCTCGAGAATGGCGCACAAATCACTGCAACCGAATACCTTCAAGCTCGAGCCGAGCGCCGATTGGTACGAAGCGGACTCGAGCAGACTTTACGCGGCGTGGACGCGTTGGTCTTACCCGCCGCGCCACTGGCAGCCCCACCTCGAGGGACGGCTGAGGTTCTGCTCGAGTCTGGAATGCGAGCGCATCGCAATGCGTATATTGAGTTGACTGTGCCGTTTA
>JAAFJQ010000162.1 GCA_013298185.1 Deinococcales bacterium | reverse complement strand
GGTGCATAAAATAATCTCGAGTCCTTGATGCGCGAGGATGTTAATGGCGCAGTCCAACCAAGTAAAGTCGAATTGACCAAGTGAAGGCTCGAGTTTGACCCATGCAAATTCGGCGAGGCGCACGGTGTTAAAACCTGCTTGGCTCATCAGTTGAGCATCAGTTTTCCAACGGCTTTGTTCCCATTGCTCGGGGTAGTAATCCACGCCAATCACAAATTTGGTTTGTTTCATTTTTTGCCCCTAAAGGGTTGTTTTGGTGTGGTGGTGCTGGAACGAATGATTAATTCGGGAATCAGTACCCGTAAGTGCTGTTTGAGGTTGGGGTGTTCCATACAGGCTTTGAGTTGCAATAAACTCTGATGGGCGAGGGCAGCAAAATCTTGGTGAATCGTGGTCAGTGGTGGCTCGAGAAAGGCTGATTCTGGAATGTCATCAAAGCCAACGATTGAGACATCCTCGGGTAATTTGTAATTGTGTTGATGCAAGGCGCGTAACGCCCCGAGTGCCATTTGGTCATTGGCGACCAGCAAACCCGTAAAAGGTGTGCCTGACTCGAGCAACGCCGAGATTTGTTGATAACCGCCGGCGGCTGTCCAATCGCTTTCCAAATCAGCAGCGGGTGTTATTCCTGCTCGTTGTAAGGCACTCAGCCAACCTTGTTGGCGCAACAAAGCGTCGTACCAGTCGAGTGGACCGTTCAGCAGCGCGATGTGTTGATGCCCGAGTTGTAGTAAGTGCTGCGCTCCGAGCCTTGCGCCTGTGAATTGGTCTATTGCCGTCACGGCTCGCTTGGGTTGGGGTTCGGTGGCGGTGAAAACCACGGGGAGGTCAGCGCAGATGCTTTCTAAGTCGGTGTGTTCAATGTCTATCAGTGGTGCGAAGATAATCAGTCCGTCCACCCGTTGGCGGCGCAGGGTTTGAATCGCGGCGCTGATTTGAGCGAATGATAAATCGGTGACATTGACGTTACTGAGGGTGTAACTAAGTTCGTGGGCTTCTCGCTCGAGGCTGGCTAAGGTTTGGGCGGGTCCGTAGTGCAGTGTGCCGTAACTGATAACACCAATCATCGCGGATTGTTGTTTAGCCAAGTGCCGTGCGGCGTTGCTCGGTTGGTATTTTAGGGCTTGGATGGCTTCTTGTACCCGCTCGAGGGCTTGTTTTGAAACCGATGGATGTTGGTTAATCACCCTCGAGACCGTTTGGTAAGAGACTCCAGCTCGAGCTGCAACATCGTTGATCGTGGTTAGTTTGGCTTTTTGCATATGGTTTCCTACTTAAAATTCAAAGGTGTTTAAGAAGAATGCTTCAATCATGGTTGCAACGATGGTCGAGCCATTTGTTTTGACAATATGTGAACGATCACATATTACCGAGCCAGACTTGGAATTGTCAATGGTTGGCTTTGATGGCATTCGTTATTTTGATTTTTTTAGGTGGGCAAGATAAAGTCGTCCTACAAGATGCTACTGTCAAAATCCAAAATTCAATCTTAGCTTTAGAAAAGAAAATCTTGCACCTGATTGGTTTGGGATGTTGACCTTTTGTTGGGTCTGTGCTACTTTGTGATCGTTCACAAATTTTAGTTCATGCCGATCAAAGTCTCGAGAATCGTTCCCGAAATTGGCATTGAACACCCAAGTTCATAGCAACAAAACAAATCTCGCCCCCTCTCAAAGTACCTCCAAGGAGTCATGTATGAAGCCAATCCATAAGCTCGCAGCAGTTGCCTTACCCATCGGTCTTGCAGCCATCATTGGGGTTGCCACCCAAGCTCAAAGTGGGGTCAAAGGCGAAATCACCATCTGGGCATGGGGCGATCCTATTAAAGCCCTAAAAACAGTTGATGACTCTTTTAGTAAAGCCTTCCCAAACGTGACCTTAAAATACGTTCAAAAAAGTCCTAATGATGTCAATCAGGGCTTAAAACTAGCCATTTCAGCAGGTTCAGGCGCACCTGATGTACTTTTAATTGCCGATTCCGATCTCGCTCAATTTGTCAGCCTTGGTGGATTGACTGATGTCACCACGCAAACCAAGCCATACCTGAAAAGAATGAATGCTTATAAATGGAATGCTGCTACCCTCAAAGGACGGGTTTATTCCATGCCTTGGGACAGCGGTCCAGTGGCAATGTATTACCGCCGTGATGTTTTTCAAAAAGCAGGAGTTGACATCAACAGCATCAAGACTTGGGATGATTACCTTAAAGCCGCACAAATCATTAAAAGTAAAACAGGCGCAAAAATGCTTCCGCTTTCCAAAGCCCGTAACGACTCGAGGTTTTTTGAAACCCTACTTTGGCAACAAGGTATTGGCTATACCAACAAAGATGGAGCTGTGATCTTAGACAAGGATGCTCGAGCCAAAGTCGCTCTTGATTTGCTGGTCAAACTCTTCAAAGATGACTTGACGGCTGATTTTGAAAGTTGGACTGACCCTTGGTACAAAACCATTGCCGAAGGCGAAATTGCGACCTTGCCAATGGCATCTTGGATGGGTGGTTTCTTAAAAAGCTGGATTGCACCAAAAACTGTTGGACAATGGGGTATTGTCCCCTTACCAACCTTTAGTGGTAGCCGCGCCCGAACCAGCAATGATGGTGGTAGCCACTTAGCCATTCCAGAGTTAAGTAAAAACAAAGAAGCAGCTTGGGCATACATCGAATATCACTTAGGTCGAAACGAATCACAATTGACCATGTACAAAGCCACCGATATTTTCCCAAGCCTCGAGAGTACCTACAAAGATCCGATGTTCAACGAACCCGATGCTTTCTTTGCTGGGCAGAAATCTCGTCAAATTTTTGCTGAGGCAATCAAAACCGTTCCAAACGCCACGGTCTACACAGCCGATTACCCAGAAATCAATGGTTTGATGACCCTCGAGTTACAAAAAATGGCAACCGGTAAACAAAGTGCTGCCGATGCTTTGAAAAATGCTGCCAATGCCATTCGTGAACGCACCCGCCGTAAGTAAAGCAATCTTTGTCCGTGCTGAGTTTTCAGCACGGACTTAACTCATCAGAAAGCGAGACTCCTTTGCGTAACCTCGAGAAACCACAACCTGTTGCTATGAGCAACGACAGCACTCGTCTAGGATTAAGACAAGTTTCCCTAGGACATCGGCTCTGGCGTGGAAGATGGGGACTTTTGTTTGTCGCTCCGTTCTTCTTGCTGTTTGCGGTTTTTAGTATTTACCCAATTTTATTTTCAATTTGGCTCAGTTTTCACGAATGGAACGGTGTTCCTGGGCGTGAATTGGCAGTCGGTTTTGAGAATTTCCGTTTCGCTTTGCGAGATGGTTTATTCTGGGAATCCATGACCAACGCAGCCCTTATTTTTGTGCTGCACTTACCACTGATGCTGTTTTTATCTTTGGTGCTGGCGGTTTTATTAAATCAGCATTTCTTAAAGTTACAAGGTTTATGGCGAGCTTTGATTTTCTTACCACACCTGACTTCAATGGTCGCGGCTGGTTTTACGTTTCGCTTGATCCTCGAGAAGGATTCAGGTTTTGCCAATGCTGCGCTGGGCGTACTTGGAATCTCGCCGATCCCTTGGCTCGATGATGTCTGGTGGGCAAGAATTTCAGTGGCATTGTTGCTCTTTTGGGCATGGACTGGGTATCAAATGGTGATTTTTCTAAGTGCTTTACAAACCATTCCACCTGAACTCAACGAAGCAGCCATGATGGACGGAGCAAATCGAATTCAAATTTTTTGGCACATTACCATTCCGCTCTTAAAACCAGTGATTATTTTTTGTTTCACCGTTTCAGTGATTGGCACATTTGCTTTATACACTGAAACCACGATTTTAACAGGTGGTGGTCCGATTCATGCGACTTCTACGCCAACCATGGAAATTTTTGCCAATGCTTTCCTGAACTTAAAATATGGTTACGCCGCCGCTTTAAGTTACATTTATTTTTTAATTGTGGTAGCGGCAACCTTGATTCAATTGCGTTTCACCAACCGAGGTGACTCATGAATCCTAGCCAAAGCTCAATACGAAAACAAAATCCAATGCAGCATTTGGTTCATGGGGCAATTTATGTTTTTATCATCGCCATCTGCATTTTTACGATGTTCCCATTTGTCTGGATGTTCTTATCAAGCCTAAAACCCTTAAGCGAAATTTTTGGACAAGGTATTTTGCCAACCAACCCAAGTTTAGATAATTTTAAGCGCCTCTTCCTCGAGACTCCCGCCTTAGCCGCACTGATTCGCAGTTTTATCATCGCTCTGACCTTCACAGTGTTTTCAGTGTTTTTTTGTGCCTTGGGTGGTTATGGTTTTGCTAAATTTCATTTCCCGGGCAAAAGCGCAATGTTTGCCGTGATGCTCGGAACAATGACCATTCCCTTTGCTGTTACTTTGGTTCCTTTATTTGTAATGATGCGAAATGTTTTTCATTGGATAGACACACCCTGGCCCTTAATTGTTCCGGGGCTTGCCAATGCTTTTGGAATTTTCTTTATGCGTCAATACATGGTTTCTGTTTCCGATGAAATGCTCGATGCCGCCCGAATAGACGGAGCAAGCGAACTACAGATTTTCTTACGCTTGGTGCTGCCAACCACCACGCCAGCTCTTGCCAGTCTTGGCATTATTTTCTTTATGGGCAGTTGGAATAATTTTTTATTTCCAACCATCATATTGCGCGACCCGAGCAATGCAACTTTGCCCGTGCTGATTGCCTCGTTGCAAGGCAGTGCTGGACGTACCCCATATGATTTAATCATGGCAGCTTCGGTGGTCAGCACCATCCCCATGCTGATTGTATTTGTACTATTACAACGTTACTTCTACGCTGGTATCACCGCAGGGAGTGTCAAAGGTTAAATCCAAAAAAGAAAGACCCTTGTCTCGAGAACCAAAAGGAACACTATGAAAAAATGGATGCTGGTTGTAGCGCTGTTTGTGCTTTCCTCATGTGGTTTACAAAACCAAGTCACCAATTCAGACTCAAGCCGACTGAGCTTGGCAGCAGCGGGAACGTATTACATTGATTGCTCAGCCGCCAGCAATGGCACAGGTTCACTCAGCAATCCGTTCAATAATTTCAGTACCATCAATGCCACCACGTTCACTGGCGGCGATGCAATTCTCTTAAAACGTGGCACAATTTGTAGTGGTAAAGGGACGCTTTATCCAAAAGGCTCTGGTTCTGCCTTAAGTCCAATTAAAATTGGGGCGTATGGCACAGGGGCAAGACCACGCATCAGTTCAGGCAGCAACACCGCACTGAGATTACTCAACCAAGGCGGTTGGGTGATTGAAAACATCCGTGTTTCCTCGAGTACAGCAGGTACACACGATGACAACACGCCATGCACCACTTGCTATGCTGGGATTGCCATCAATGCGACCGATGCCACGTACAGTTACTTTCGGATAACGGGTGTAGAAGCCGATGGTAATTTTGCTGGTATCAGGCTTGGTTCGTATAAGTACACCAACGATCCTCGAGTTTGGGTGCCAGATAACAACGCAGGTGCGCTGACTGACATCATTATTGATGGGGTAATTGTGCATGATAACAATGGACCAGGGATTAGCTTGCTTGGTAACTACGAAAAAGTAGCCACAGGTGCAGCTTTGACCTATCCGCGTAACCAGTATGCGTCTTTACGCAATTCAACCATTTATAACAACGGTGAAGATGGTGCGATTTTTATTTCAGTCAACGATGCTTGGATTTACGACAATGTTGGCTATAACAACGGCGCACTCAAAGATGCACGGTACACTTTTTGGTATTGGAATTCAAAAAATGTGTACTTGCAACGCAACGAAGCCTATAATGCAAAAACCCCAGGAACACAAGACGGAGGTGCATACGATTGCGATTGGCACGTCGAGGAGTGTTTTATTGAATATAACTATTCGCACGACAACCAAGGACCGCTGGCATTGATGATCGGTTACTTAAATAGCGGCAGCCCCGATGAATCATTGGATGATTGCACCATTCGTTACAACGTCTCGCAAAATGATGTCACCCATCCAAGCAACAGTTACGGCGCAATCACTTTCTTTGGCTCGGTTAAAAACTGCAAAGTGTATAACAACACGATTTACTTCTCGAACAGCAGCAACCCAAGTGCCACAGCCATCAAAGGCACAACTTTTAACGACTCGAGCAGTGTCTTTGGCAATGGTTCTAACAACACGGTTCGCAATAACTTGGTGTACTTAGCCAATGGCGCTAAAGGCATGGGCATTGGCTCGAGTCAAACGGGCAATGGTAACACCTACGATTATGATTTGTTCTATGCCCCGAGTGGTAACACGGTTTTGACATGGGACACCAATTGGTACAGCACGGTTTCTGGTTTATGCAGCGCCACGGGACAAGAGTGCAATGGGATAGAAGCCCAACCTCACCTTTCCAACCCCGGTGGTGGTAAAAACGGCTACACACTCGGTGTTGGTTCAGCCGCAATCAACGCTGGTACGACCATTGATTCGCCAAGTTTTGATAATTACGGCAATCCTGCCTTACGCGGACCAGCTCGAGATATTGGTGCATTTGAATCTGCTAACTGGCTGAAAAACCCCGGCGCTGAAATTGGTAATCGTGACGAATGGACACAATGGGGTGGTACAACCAGTGGTGTAACTGCTGAAAGCTGGAATGTTTCAAATGGCAGCTATGCGTTTTACGTCGGACCTGACAATGGTTTAGCCCAAGACATCACCGGTTTTAGCACTGGCACAACCTATAACCTCTCGGCTCGAGTAAAAGTCTACGGTGCGTCTGCCACTGGTTACTTTGGTATGAAATCCACGGCTGGCACAGCTTGGGATTGCAGTGTCGCGGTGACTGAAACCAATTTCACCGCCAAAACCCTGAGTTGCACTGTGCCAAGCGGTGTGACTGCCATTGCCACCTATTTTTGGGGCGGCACTGGAACATGGATGTGGGCAGATGACCTCGAGGTGCGTCCGCAATGACCGGACCATCCGTGCCACCAAGCCGATTGCTTTGGCTGGTGGTGCTGGTGGTACTGATGGCAGTGGTGCTTGGAATTCGCTTCTCGAGCCGCCCCGAACTAGCCCCTCTGCGGCTTGAAGTTGGTATGAGCGCCCCAGAATGGAGTTTGCCCAATGCCGATGGTCGTTTGAGCAGCAGCTCACAATGGAAAAACCAAGTGGTTTTGCTGGCATTCATTAGCATCCAAAGCAACCCCAATGCAGCCACGCCAGATGCGTCCCGAGCGCAACTGGTTGCCTTAAAAAGTTTGGCAGTGCAGAACAAAACCTTGCAAGTTGTGGTCATAGATGCCAGTCAACTGGTCACTCAAAAAAATACCAGTCAATCCGAACAACAAAATTTTTCTTCCGACTGGCAACTCGAGCCAATTTTGTTTTTACAAGATACCCCTGATTTAAGCATCATCAAGAAATACACGGTTCTCGAGTTGCCAACTACTTTTTTGATGGATCGTAATCACCGTGTTTTGCAGCGCTGGACAGGACGAACCTTACCTGCCACATTAGCACTGGCGGTACAAGAAGCCCTGAAATGATCGCTGAACAAATCCAACTTTACTTGTACGAAGTCTCCAAAGTCGAGTATCAACACCTCGACTTGCCGTTTCGTCGTGTGCCGCACTGGATTCTTTCGTATGTGCAACAAGGTCATGTTTATATCAGTGCCAAAGGCGAAGAAAGCCTTGCCCAAACAGGTTGTGTGATGCTGCACCCCGCCAACGAACCGTTTAAGGAATGGGCGCATACCCCCGGTGTGCATTGGTGGTGTACCTTCGATGCGATGATTGGCACGAACAGCGATTTCCTACGGCGTTACCCTGCGCCTCGAGTGATTGCTCTGCCCAATCCCTTGGTGTTTGAACAGGTGTTTGCGCGGCTCGAAAGCACTTGGCAGGCTGAAGCCTCGGCTTGGCGTGATGCTCGAGCTGTAGCCCTGATTCTCGAGTTGATTGATGTGGTTCTCGAGCCAATCCAAAAAACCCCAAGTGATCATGGTGTACCTGAGCGTTTTACTCGAGTCATCGCACATATGAAAAACAACCTTCAAAATCCGCTAAATCGAAGTGTTCTAGCCGAGTTAGCCAATTTACATCCAACCCATTTTGACCGTGTTTTTCGGGCAAGGTACGGTGTTTCACCAATGACGATGCTGCGCGATTTGCGGCTTAGACAAGTCTGTCAGCGCTTAGAACGCAGCGATGATACCCTCGAGCTGATCGCAGCCGATTGTGGTTTTCAGAGTGCCGCGTATTTAAGTCGGGTTTTTCAAGCTACTTTTAAGCAATCGTGTGGTCAGTACCGCCGAATGCTCAAAGCGGCTCAAGCTGGCTATGGCGCGTAAAAAGTGCAAGAAGTAGCTTCAAAATGGCATTGTCAGTTGGTTTGAACTTGTTCATAATGTGGTTATCCAATCAGGAGGTACTCTATGAATGCTGTGCTGAAAACTGCAACTGCCAATCCAATCAAAACCCCTCTGGCTGCGCCGCGCAGCCAATTTCACTTAACCGAAGAACAAATTCAGTTCTTTGACGACAATGGTTATTTGATCCTTCGCAATTGGATTCCACCCAAATTACTAGAGCGCTTACAAGAAGCTGGCACGCAATGGATTGCTGATGGTTGGAAGCAACTCGAGCAGCAAGAAGATTCGACCAGCACCAAACGTTGGGATGCCGATTGGGCATTCGCCGAACGTGACCACGGCATGGTGATGTGGCGCGTCAATTACTTGCACAACAAAGGTCAAGCCGCATCGCTCGAGTTGCTTGGTTCGCCGCAAGTGCTGGCGGTGGCTGAAAGCCTGTGCGGTACGAATTTCGTACCAACTTATGAAAGCATGGTCTTCAAGCAACAAGGCGATGGCAACGTGGTCAGATGGCATCAGGACGCAATTCATCCGCGTCATTACCGCATTTTTAACTATGATGTGTACCTTGATGCCTCAAAAAAAGAAGCTGGCGCTCTGCACGTCGTCCCAAAAAGCCAGCGTGCCAAACAAGACTTTTGCAACCTCGAGCAAGCCTACGGCTGGAATGTACCCGAAGCCGTGGTGGTGGAAATGCAGCCCGGTGATGTCCTGCTGCACGATGTCATGGTGGCACACGGTTCACCCGCCACAGGTGGCAACGCTGCGCTGCGACGCACGCTGTACTATGAATTCCGTTCTGCCGAAGAAATCCTCGAGGATGGACCATGGGACGAAGCCTGGATTGACAAACGAATGCGTTTAATCCCTGTGGCATTGCGTCAACACCAAGAACAATTCCCAAATGTAGACCAGTTTCATTGGCAAGTCTCGAGTCAGTACCGCCCAGAAGTCAGCAACAACGATGAAATCGAACTCAAAGTGGTGCATTTGGTTCACACCGAAGCTGCATTTTGCAGTGCTGGAGACGCGATCAAGAAGTAACCAAGCCCTCTCGAGGTGAATCAGTATGGCTCGAGTATCACTGATGTGCATGGCGTTTATGATTGCTCTTGGATTGTTGGGAATGCAAAGAATCCAAGGGCAATCTGGTTTGGCTTTTGGTGAACGAGCAG
>JAAFJQ010000161.1 GCA_013298185.1 Deinococcales bacterium | reverse complement strand
CGTTCGGGCATCCGTAACCACTGCCACTCGAGTCAAGCCTTTAGCCGTACAACCTGTCAGCAGCGCCGTCCAGAGCATTGGCGGCAAGTTATCAGTGACAAAATAACCAATTTCCTCGAGGGCTTGGAGCGCCGTGGTCTTGCCCGCGCCACTTCGCCCAGAAACAATCACAAAACGCATGGAAATAGCATACGTCAAAACACATATACTGATTCTCATGACCGCCGCCGAAATCATTCAAATCCTTGGTTTGCAGCCTCATCCACGCGAAGGTGGGTACTTCCTCGAGACGTACCGGTCTAACCGTTTCTTACCGCCCCTAGGGACGCACCCAAGCCCTCGGCTCGAGAGTACCGCGATTTATTACTTACTCACCCCAGAAACTTTCTCGAGACTGCATTTGCTACGCGGCGATGAGGTTTTTCATCATTACGCTGGCGATGCGGTGCAGATGTTGCAGCTTTTTCCTGATGGCAGTAGCCAGCAAATAATTATTGGCAAGGATTTAGCGCGAGGTGAACGCCCACAAGTGCTTGCGCCAGCCCAAGTTTGGCAAGGCTCGAGGTTGGTGGACGGCGGGGCTTGGGCGCTGCTTGGCTGTACGGTTGCGCCGGGGTTTGAGTACGAGGATTATGTAGATGAAACCAGAGCCTATTTTCTCGAGCGTTACCCGCATGAGGCGGAACTGATTACCGCTTTGACCCCTGAATGATGACAGGCTGACATTCACGGTTCATGAATTGTGAATGCTCAACCAAGCCAGCCTTTCATCTGCTCGAGCGTCAGGTTGCCACCACAAATGATTGTAGCAACTCGAGAGCCTGTAAACCGACCTTGATGCTCGAGCAAGACTGCAATGCCAACTGCTCCAGAAGGTTCAACCACCAAGCCAAGGTGCTGATGTAACAATTTCATCGCCTCGAGAATGCTGTTTTCCGTTACCAGCAACCCATCATCCACAATGCCGTTCATGTCCTGCACCGCCTCGAGAATCGGTTCGCGCACACCAATACCATCGGCAATGGTGTGAATGCTTTCGTGCCGAATTACCCGCCCTGCACGCCATGACTCGAGCATACTTGGAGCGCCAGCCGCACAGACTGCCAGCACCTTAGCGCTCGAGTTGGCTTTGATGTACCGCGCCACGCCGTTCAGCAGTGCGCCGTTGCCAAGTGGAATTAGGATTTGGTCAAAGGAATGCTGTGTCAGTAACTCCAAACCAATTGTGCCAGCCCCTTCGGAAATCAGTGGCTCGAGACCATCTTCAACCATCCGCGCATTGTTTTGAACCGCCCAGTGCTTTGCCTCGAGTTTCGCGGCATCAAAGTCCTGCCCGTGCAGAATCACGGTTGCACCTAATGCCTTCATTCGCTCGAGTTTTAGTGGATTGGCATTGAGGCTGGCAAAAACCGTTAAATCCATGCCCTTAGCGCGGCAAGCATACGCCATGGCTTGTCCAAAATTACCAGCGCTGCCACAAACCAGTTTGACACTTGGCTCGAGACTGGCGACAAAATGACTTGCACCGCGCCCTTTGAAGCTACGAATCGGATTCAGCGTTTCGATTTTCACCATCACTCGAGAACCGAGCGCAGCATTTAGGGCTTCAGATTCGTATTGAGGACTGTGCAGAAATTCACTCGGAATGGTCTGCATGGCTCTTTCTATGGACTCGAGACTGAGACGATGGTTCATGGTTGCTCCTTAAGCATTTTAGGCTAGAATAAGATCATGGACGCACAAATGATTCAAGATATTTTAAGAAATCATCAATCCAAGCTCAACGAATTGGGGGTTAAGAACCTGATGTTGTTTGGTAGTGCAGCCAGAAGTCAAGCCAATACGGATAGCGATTTGGATTTTTTAGTGGAACTTGAGCAGTACACATTCTTGAACTTTATGGAACTCAAGTTTTCACTCGAGCAATGGCTAGGAAAAACCGTTGATTTGGGTACGTTTGATCAATTAAAACCAGCCATGAGAGCGAATGTACAAAAGGATTTGCAGCGTGTCGCGTAAGTACCTCCTGTATTTGACGGATTTGCTCAGCGCGATTCAACGAATTCGGACGTACACCACAAACCTAGAAGAAGCTGAATTTCTACAAAATAACTTGGTGCTGGATGCTTGTTATCATAATTTCTTGGTGATTGGCGAAGCCGTAAAACAATTACCCGATGAATTGCGTTTGCAGCACAGCCAAATTCCTTGGAAATCGATTGCAGGTCTGCGAGATATGGTGGCACATGAGTATTTTCGGGTTGATAACCGAATTCTTTGGGATGTGATCGTCAATCATCTCGAGCCACTGGAGCTTGCCGCCAATGCGCTGATGCAAACGATTGATACATGAACACTTAAGCACAAAACTCCTTGATGGTCTGAAATAAATCCTCAGTCAGTACCTCGAGGCTATCCAAATCCACCCATTCTTCGGCAGCATGAGCACCAGCGCCAATCACGCCGTACATGACGGTATCAATGCCTGCCGCTTGCATCAGCGCGGCATCTGCCCAGTAGCTTGCACCTGATAATTTAGCACCCGTTTTGCGCTGTAGCACCTCGAGAATCGCCGCGTTTTTTGGAGTCTCGAGCGGTTGGCGTTCAAGTCCAATCTGATAACTTGCATTAAAATTTGGGTCAGCTGCACGGCAGGTTTCAAAAATGGTTTTGATTTCCGCCTCGAGCGTCGCGGCGTTTTCGCTTGGAATGGTGCGGCGTTCAATCTCGAGGATGCACTGCGCGGGGTAACTCGAGCGTTCTTCGCCGCCGCTGATGATGCTGGCGTGGACACTGCCTGTGCCGAGAATCGGATGCCCGACCTCGGAGCGCAATCGCAAATCCAGTGCTTCAAGTTCAGTCAGAACCCGACCTATTTTGGCAATCGCATCCACACCCAAATGTGGTCTCGAGCCGTGTGCAGCTACGCCGTGGGTGGTGATGCTTGCCCAAACAAAACCTTTGTGAGCTGTAACAATCTCGAGTTCTGTTGGTTCGGTGACAATGCCAGCATCAGCCCTAAAATGCCGCAGCACTTCTTCAGTGCCTAAGCTCGAGTCTTCTTCGTCGCTTACACATGCCACCAGCACATCACCGCGCAAACCCGCTCTGGCTCGAGCAGCAGCAATCAACATCGCAGCTAAACCGCTTTTCATGTCGTAACTACCGCGTCCGTGCATTTTGCCGTGTTCAACTCGAGGCTCGAGCGGGTTGCCATTGTACCCAGATGTGGTCACGGTGTCCATGTGACCATTGAGCATCAGGCTGCGCCCGCCGCCCGAGCCTTTGGCAATGCCGACCACGCTTGGGCGACCTGCGATAGTCTCGAGCCAGTGGGTTTCAAAGCCGTTGGATTCGAGCCAGTGCTTGATAAAATGCGCGATTTGCATTTCACCAGCGCCGCCAGCCACCAGACTAGGGTTGACGCTATCAATGGCGATCAGTTGCTCGAGGAGTGATTGAGTTGGGGTCATATTGATATGTAGTATATTACTTGAATAGCTATCAAAACACAACTCGAGGCTCAACCCTCAAAAAAATCGAATTTGATTGCAATTCGTACAGAAAATCTGTACGCTACCGACATGGCAATTCACACCACTTACACCGAGGCTCGAGCCAACTTCGCTAAACTGATGGACACCGTCATAGATGATGCTGACGTGGTCATTATTGAGCGCCGTGGGCATGAGCGAGTGGCAATGATCTCAGCGGATGAACTCGAGCGAATGCAGGAAACGCTGTACATTTTGCGTTCACCCACCAATGCTCGTCGCATCAACGAAGGCATAGAAGAAGGCAAACAAGGACGAATCAAAGCTCAGACAGTTGAAGAAATTCGCACTGAATTTGGATTGGTCGAATGAAGCCTCGGAAAGCTGTGCTGGTCACGCATTTTCGGGAAGACCTGCACTATTGGATTGAAACTGAACGCCGGATTGCCTTACGCATCATGCGCCTGATTGAAGCGATCATGTCCGATCCATTTGAGGGCATTGGCAAACCCGAACCACTCAAACACGAGCAACCCAATACTTGGTCAAGGCGAATTGATGACGAGCATCGTCTGGTTTATGTTGTCTATGACAATGAAATTCACTTTATCTCTTGTCGTTATCATTACCAGCAATAAACGTCCCTCGAGCCTTTGGGCAATGTGTTAAATTGGTTTATGTCCGAAATCCAACTTGTCGTCAATGGCAAGCCAAAAATCGTTATATCTCCCGAGCCGCACACCACTTTGCTGCATTGGCTGCGAGATACTGGTTTAACTGGCTGCAAAGAAGGTTGCGCCGAAGGCGAATGTGGCGCTTGCGCGGTGCTGCTGAGAAAGCCGCATGGCGCAGGCTCGAGGCTATTAAGCATCAATGCGTGCTTGGTTCAACTGGCGGGGCTGCACGGGCAGGAGGTCATCACGGCTGAGGGGCTTGGCACACCTGAGCATTTGCACCCTGTGCAAGCTGCAATGGTGGCAACGGGCGGCTCGCAATGCGGTTACTGCACTCCGGGTTTTATCTCGAGCATGGCGGATGAATACTACCGTCCGAACCGCCAAGCCTTTGACCTCGAGGCGCTGTCGGGGAATTTGTGTCGTTGTACGGGTTATCGCCCGATTCAGGAGGCTGCTTTTGGTTTGGGTTTGCCAGACTCGAGCGATGCGTTTTTCGCATTGCAAAACCAAGCTGCACCAGAAGCCCAACCTGTGCTGCTCGAGCAAGCGGGTCGGGCATATTATCGCCCAACTGATTTGCATCACGCGCTTAAGCTGCTCGAGCAGCATCCCAAAGCCAAGCTCGTGGCAGGTGGCACGGATTGGGGTGTTGAAGTCAATTTGCGCGGCTCGAGGGCAGAAACGCAAATTGCGATTGACCATTTGCCTGAGTTGCGCCAAGTGATTTGGCAAAATGATGTTGCCGAGCTTGGTGCAGCTTTGAGTTTATCAGAACTCGAGCATCTGATTGGCAATAAAATTCCTTTGCTGCACGAATGGATTCCGCTTTTTGCTTCGCGTCTGATTCGCAACAGCGCCACACTCGGTGGGAACATCGGCACGGCTTCCCCAATTGGCGATTCGCCGCCTATTTTGCTGGCGCTCGAGGCTGAAGTGGTGCTGGTTTCTTTGGCGGGTGAACGAATCGTGCCGCTCGAGCATTACTTTACAGGTTATCGGCAAACGCAAAAGCAGCCAAATGAGATCATTAAAGCCATTCGGATTCCCTTGCCATTGGCGGAACACGCCAAGTTCTATAAAATTGCCAAGCGCCGCATGGATGACATCAGCAGCGTTTCGGTGGGTGTGGCACTCAGGCTCGAGTCTGGTGTGGTCAACAGCATCCGCATTGGCTTGGGCGGCGTAGCGGCGACCCCACTTCGGGCGCTCGAGACAGAAGCCTTTTTAACTGGTCAGCCGTGGAATCTGGGGACGGTGCAAGCAGCCGCTAAAATCATGGCAAATTCTGGAACACCACTAGATGACCACCGTGCCAGTGCTGCGTATCGCAAAGCCATGCTCGAGCAGATGCTCCTGAAATTCTTCGCCGAGGTGCGCCCATGAGCCTTTCCGAACGCCCCGCCCAGCCCGAAGTTGGTAAGAGCATCCCGCATGAAAGCGCGGCGCTGCATGTGACTGGTCAAGCCCTGTACACCGATGACCTCGGTGGGCGCTTGCAGAACTTACTTCATGCGTATCCCGTGCAGTCGCCCCATGCCCATGCCAAAATCCTCAGTCTCGAGGTTGGCGCGGCGCTCGAGGTAACGGGTGTGGTGCGGGTGCTGACGGCGGCTGATGTGCGTGGAGTCAATGATGCTGGTGTGAAACACGATGAACCACTTTTCCCAAGCGTGGTGCAGTTCGTCGGTCATGCGGTTTGTTGGGTACTGGCAGATTCGCTCGAGGCAGCCCGCCTTGGTGCGGACGCGGTCAAAGTCGAGTACGAGGTCTTGGATGCGATTATCACGATTCAAGATGCGATTCGTCTCGAGTCTTTTCAAGGCAGTGTACAAGTGCTGTCTCGAGGTGATGTCACTCAAATCCAAGAAGCTGCCCATATCTTCGAGGGTGAATTTGAGATGGGTGGTCAAGAACACTTTTACCTCGAGACCCACGCAGCTTTGGCGCAAGTGGACGAAGCTGGGCAAATGATGATCCAAAGCAGCACCCAACATCCCACCGAGACCCAAGAAATCGTGGCGCATGTACTGGGTCTGCAAAGCCATGCCGTGACGGTGCAATGCCTTCGCATGGGCGGCGGCTTTGGTGGCAAGGAAATGCAGCCTCATGGTTTTGCGGCAATTGCAGCGATTGGCGCGAGTCTAACTGGTCGTCCTGTCAGTCTGCGCTTGAATCGCACCCAAGACATGACCATGACCGGTAAGCGCCACCCATTTTTTGCCAAGTGGCGCATTGGCTTTGACCAAACGGGTTTGATTCATGCCCTCGAGGTCGAGCTTTTCTCCGATGGCGGTTATAGCTTGGATTTGTCCGAACCTGTGCTGGCTCGAGCCTTGTGTCATTTGGACAACGCTTATTTTATGCCCAACATTCACGCCGTCGGACGGGTTTGTAAAACCAACAAGACCTCACAGACGGCGTTTCGAGGCTTTGGCGGACCTCAGGGGATGCTGGTGATTGAAGACATCCTCTCGAGGTGCGCCCCATTACTTGGCTTAAAACCAGAGGATTTGCGCTCGAGGAATTTCTATCAGCCAAATCAAGCCACACCATATGGGCAGGTTGTCAAGGACACGGAACGAATGCCTAAAATCTGGTCGGCGCTGCTCGAGACAAGTCAGTTCAAACAGCGTCAGCTCGAGATTGCAGCTTTCAATCAGCACAATCAACATCTGAAGCGCGGCATTGCCATCACCCCAATTAAGTTTGGGATTTCGTTTAATTTCACGGCGTACAACCAAGCTGGTGCATTGGTGATGATTTACAAAGATGGCAGTGTGCTGATTACCCACGGCGGCACAGAAATGGGTCAGGGTTTGCACACCAAAATGCTGCAAGTCGCTGCCACCGCGCTTGGCGTGCCACTCGAGATGGTGCGTTTAGCCCCAACCCGCACCGATAAAGTGCCGAACACCAGTGCCTCAGCCGCCTCGAGCAGCGCCGATTTGAACGGTGGCGCAGTCAAGGATGCCTGTGAGCAAATCAAATCTCGGTTAGCCGTGATTGCCTCGAGCCGCTTCTTCGTGAACCCTGCCGATGTGCGATTCTCGAGCGGACAAGTCTTTCCTGTCGGTTATCCAGCCAAGTCCGTACCATTTGCCGAGATTGTCTCCGAGGCGTACTACAAGCGGGTTTCGCTGTTTGCCAGTGGTTTCTACCGCACCGAGGGGCTGCATTGGGATCGGGTGGCGATGTTCGGCAATCCATTCAAGTATTTCAGTTACGGCGCATCGGTCTCCGAAGTCGAGATAGACGGCTTTAGCGGCGCGTACAAGCTGTCTCGAGTTGACATTCTCCAAGATGTTGGTGACAGCCTCAGCCCACTGATTGACATTGGACAAATCGAAGGTGGTTTTGTCCAAGGCGCGGGTTGGCTGACCTTAGAGGATTTGCGCTGGGATGCCAAAGGCAGACTATCAACCCAAAGCGCCAGCACCTATAAACTGCCAAGTTTGTCAGAGATGCCCGAAGTTTTTAAGGTCGCGCTGCTCGAGCAAGCCCATGAATCTGGTGTGGTGTACGGCAGCAAAGCCATTGGCGAACCACCAGTGATGCTGGCAATCTCGGTGCGTGAAGCCTTGCGGGATGGCATTGCCGCGTTTGGCAATAACTCGAGCAGTGTACTTCTCCCCTCCCCCGCCACGCCTGAAGCGGTGTTCTGGGCGATTCAACGAGCCAAACAATCATGAAACTGTACCGCTCGAGTATTTTTCACACACCAGAGAACCTGTTCAACAATCCTGACGGCTTGGTTGCCCTCGAGGATGGCGGGGTGCTGGTGCAGGACGGGCTGATTCTCGAGTGTACTGATTTCTCGAGCATGGCTACCAAACATCCACAAGCCGAAGTGATTGATTTACGCGGCGGAGTGCTGATTCCGGGCATGATAGACACGCACATTCACTATCCTCAAGGGCGAGTGTTGGGAGGCTTGGGAATGCCTCTGCTCGAGTGGCTCGAGAAGAATACCCTGCCCACCGAAGCCAAATTCTCCGACTCAAGTTTTGCGCGAGTGGTGGCAAAAGAATTTCTGCACAGCTTGGTTTCGCATGGCACAACCACAGCCTTGGTGTTTGGCAGTCATTTCGCCAGTGCGATGCACGTTTTTTTTGAAGAAGCCGCGCAGTCTGGTTTGCGAATAGCGGCGGGGCAAGTTGTTTCCGATAGGCTTTTGCGCCAAGAACTTCATACCACACCTGAATTGGTTTATCAGGAAGGCAGAAATCTCATCCAATCCTTCCATGCTCGAGGGCGCTTGCTGTATGCGGTCACACCAAGGTTTTCGCTCTCGGCATCCGAAGGCATTCTCGAGGCATGTGCAGCCCTGACCAAAGAATTTCCAAGTGTGCGTTTCACCAGTCACATCAACGAAAACACCGAGGAAATCGCCACAGTCAAGCGCCTTTTCCCACAAGCCAAAGACTACCTCGAGACGTATGAACAAGCTGGACTGCTCTCACAACACGCGGTGTTGGCGCACAACATCCATGTCACAGATTCCGAGCTTGGACGCATGGCAACGTTCCAAACCAGCGCCTCGCATTGTCCGTGCAGCAACTCGAGCCTCGGCAGTGGATTCTTTCCGTTCAGACGGCACTTACAAGCAGGGGTGAGGGTTTCACTTGGTACGGATGTTGGCGGTGGAACGGGATTTGGGATGCTCAAAGAAGCCCTGCAAGCCTTTTTTATGCAGCAACTGATGCCAGATGGTCAAAAACTCACACCAGCCCAGCTATTGTATTTGGTGACTCGAGCAGGTGCGGAAAGCCTTTGCCTCGAGACCAGCACAGGGGATTTCTCGAGTGGCAAGGCATTTGATGCGGTGTTCATCAAGCCCATGCCAAATTCACCACTTGCGGTGATTTTACAAAACGCTGAGGGCTTGGATCGAATTCTGCCAAGTTTATTTGCCTTAGGTAGCTCGAGCGACGTGCGCCAAGTCTGGGTTGGCGGAGACGTGGTTTATTCACAACCTAAGCATTTTTCCGCATAAGAAAAAAGCCTCCCCTACCGTTAGGTCTTCTCTATGCTCACATCTTGATTCAAAAGATTATTCAAGGTCAGCGACTTGCCTCAATATGTTCTCTTACAGGGAGGACACGGGGGTCCTCCCCTACGAGGAAATCGCGTCTTGTACAAGAAAACCGTAAGGACAGGCGACCATGCCCGTCAGGTGCGTCTTATGGTCAAGAAACCCCTGTGTCTGTCCTGCCACGCCACGAAGATGACAATTCCAATCCCTGTTGGAAGACCCCTCGAGCAATGTCTTTAGTTCGCAGCTTTCCATTTTGTAAGCAACTCGAGCAAGGCTTTTGGCGCGTTGCTTGGTGTGGGTTTACCCGCTTGGTCTTGGTCATTTAAGCCGTGACAA
>JAAFJQ010000160.1 GCA_013298185.1 Deinococcales bacterium | reverse complement strand
GCGCTCATGATCATGCCGGGGGTGCAGAATCCGCATTGCAAGCCGTGCATTTCCCAAAATCCGGTTTGGAGGGGGTGCAGGTTGCCTGTTTCGCCGATGCCTTCGATGGTGGTGACTTTTCCGCCATCGGCTTGGACAGCAAACATGGTGCAGGATTTGACTGCCATACCATCCAGATGGATGGTACACGCGCCGCATTGACTGGTGTCACAGCCAACGTGTGTGCCTGTTAAATTCAGGTGTTCACGCAGATACTGCACCAAGAGGGTGCGCGGTTCGACTTGGCTCGAGTGCTTTGTGCCGTTGACGGTGATGGTGATTGGAACTTTGTCTGCCATAAAACTCCTTTACAAAGATAGAATCAAATTGATCGAAGCGCTCTCGGTTTTTCACTTTCCTTTTTGTCCTTTCCTCTTTCCTCCTTCTCAATCCCAATTCAACCCATCAGGGAGTCACTTCTTTTGGACTCAGTTCCTGCTCGAGTTTCGTGAAAAACAAATCAGCTTGGGCTTTGGCGACCCCGCCGAGCAAACGCGCTCCGACACTGGCAATCATGCCGCCGAGTTGCGGTTCTCCGCTCCAATGAACTCGAGTGGCGTTTTCTTCTGGGTGCAGGGTGATTCTGCCAACCGCGCTGGCAATGCCGACAGGCGCTCGCATTTCAACTTTTAATGTTAGGGCTTGATTCTCAAGTTTTTCCAGCACACTGACTTTGCCACTGAACGTGCCTTTGACGGGTCCAACCGCCACCTCGAGGGTGGTTTTGAAAATCCCTTCGGATTCGACTTCGAGTTTTTTCACGCCGGGGACACAGATTGCCAGCACTTCAGGGTTTTGAAGCGCCGCAAAAATAACGGGCGGAGAAGCGCGGATGATGTTGTTTCCCTCGAGTTGCAAGTGAACGCCTCCTCGAGCGCTAAGTGCGCTCTTCTATAAATTTTTGAATTGTTCTTATTTTAGCATAAGCTCGCTTGGCGTAAGTCAAGGTATGATGAGGGCATGTTTGATGCTGCAACCGTTGGCGCTCGTTTGGTCAAAGCGGCTTACCTCGAAGGGGATTTCACCCTCTCGAGTGGGCAGAAAAGCCGTTACTACATGGATAAATACCGTTTTTCCACCGAGCCAAAATTGCTGCGCGACATTGCCATTGGCTTGGCTGGTTTGTTACCGCCAGATTTGACGTGTTTGGCAGGAGTTGAACTCGGGGCTGTGCCACTGGTGACAGCCGTTTCACTCGAGACTGGCTTGCCTTTTGTGATTGTTCGTAAAGGCGCTAAAGAGTACGGCACGGCTAAGCTGATTGAAGGTGTGCTACCAGAGAAGGCTCGAGTGGCATTAATCGAGGATGTGCTGACCACCGCCGCCCAAGCCATTCGTGCGGCGCAATTGCTGACCGAACTTGGCGCGAGGGTCGAAAAAATTGTTTATGTCGTCAACCGTGAACAAGGCGCTCAAGAAAACATCACGGCAGCTGGTTTCGTTGGCGCAGCGCTGTTTAGCAAAACCAGTTTGGGGATATAAGATGCAGTACACTCGCCCACTCGATGATAAGCCGCCTCGGGTCACCCGCTCGAGTCATCATGTGTGCTTTGATTGTCGTAAAACCTTTAAGAAACCTGCCAGTACCGTGGGTGGTTGGGCGGTTCTCGGGGATGCAACGTATCCTTGCCCTGATTGCAAAAAGCCGATGCAGCCGATAGGCAAGAACTTCCGAGCGCCCAAACAAACTGACCTTCGGGCTTGGCGGATTGCTGAGCGCTTATTCCAAGCTGGTTTTCGTTTTAACTCGAGCCATGAGGGGAATATGCCAACCAGAAAAACCGACTTGGATTTATTTCTTGCTTCTCGAGTCAAAAAAACACCTGCTCAGCACTTGATCGAGCGGTTCTCGAGGTCAGCGTGAATAGACTGTTCCTTGTTTTGTTTGGTGTGACTGCCTTGGCGGCTGCTCCTAAGCTCGAGGCTCGAGTGCATTTTATTCACGGCTGGGAGGGCGGGGATGCAGTTCAGCTTTACTATGATTTTACAGATGAACTTGTGACAAATGATCCTTTTGGGGCAAAACCCGCCACCGATTCCACGCCTAAAACCGTTAGCGTGGCTGGGCTGCCACTGAAAAGCTGGAAAATTGTCAATGCCTTTGGCAAAAAAAGCATTGAACTCAATGTTGCCATGAAGGCAGGTTTGGATGTCAGTTTCTCGAGCCTGAAAATCAATGGCAGCAATGTCAGTGTTGCCCCCTCGAGGGTGTTGTACCTCAAGCCTCAAGCCAAGTACCCGATTTCATATGAGCGTTTACAGCAACAACCCAACGAACGACTCTTCTTAGCCATGCAGATTTTCAATGATTCTCCAGAAACCGTCACCATAGAAAAAATTATTTATGCCCCCAAAACTGTCTCGAGCGACAAGGTTTTAATCAATCCCAAATACGATAGTTCATTTTTTGCACAACTCGAGCGTTGGGTGGCTGCCGAAACCCCAACCCTACCAAGCGGCTCGAGCATCATGAATTCAACCAAGCTCAACCTGAAAATCCTACCCTCGAGAGGCTTTGCGGCGGCGATTATCGCTGATAGCCTAACCAAAAAGTTTTCTTGCAGTACCAATAAACGCCCTCGAGACCCAAGAAAGCGGTACGACACGTTTGTTGCAAATCCAATCATCCAATATAAAATTGGCTCGAGTAAATCAGCCTTTTATGCCATTCCCGATCAAATCATAGACGACATCTGCCCATAAAAAATACCAAATCCCCTTGAATCTTGGGGATTTGGCATTTGGTTTTGTTACTTATTCCAGCTAAAGCCGCTTTTGCTATAACCACGTAACTTATTGCCATCTGCCACCAAGTACCCGTAGCTGGTTTGGGTGCGGCTTGACCAAGACTCGAGGTAGTCGCCAACCGCAGTTACCAAATTGGCAGGAATTTCAACGTCGCTTTCGACAGTTCCAAAAAAGTTCACTAAGCTCTTGACGCCAGCGTCAATCTCGGCTCGAGACAAACGAATTGGAGCGGCAAACTGTACACCAATGGTACGGGTTGGAAATGGAATGGCTTTGAAAAGCGGATTATCGAGCAGTGGTGCAGCTGCAAGGGTACTCTCGAGCAGGTTGCGGTTGGCGCTGATCACCAAAGTATTGTTCTTGTTGACAATGATGATTTGTTCTTCGCGGGTGGTGCCATCTTCGCTCGGTGGGTTGTTGTTTTTCAGCAGCAAAGCCTCAAAACCGCCAATTTTAATCCGCTCGAGTGTGTCTTGTGAAGCTGGAGCTGGAGTGGCTGGTGTTGTGGTAGCTGGTGTGGTTGGAGTAGCTGGAGTGGTTGAAGCAGGGATGTTTAATTCAGTGCGAATGGCTGTCTCGAGGTCATTCAAAGCAAGAGCGCCATCTTTGACCTTACCATAAAAAACTGTGCTTGAATTTGGACTGACCAGACTTTCCAAACCACCCAAGCCTCCCGTCAAACTGAGTGCAGTACTCAGAACACTGGTGTCAATCGTGTTGCTGCTGGCAACTGCCCATTCGCCACCAAGGCGGTCTTTGAGGCGACCAAAAGCAGCCAGCAAGTCTTTTTGTTCGGCAGCACTAAACTCGAGGTCAGGAAGCCAATTACCAATGTAATCAAGCCAGCCAGCTGTGTCAGTAGCAATCACGGCGGCGTTGGGCAGGGTGCTTGGCAATTCGGAAAGCAATGAAAGTTTTTCTGGGGTGTAGGTCAAGAGTTTAAGCAGTGCAGCATCGCCGCCGTTGGGGTTCAGTTGCGTTAAGCTCTTGGTTTCCATACCATCATTCACAATGCTCGAGGCGCTGGCGGTCAGGTTCAAGGTGCGTAGCACATTAATAAATTTCTTTGGAATGGTGTTATCTCGTGCAAGGAGTTGCGAAACACTCGAGAGGTTAATCATTTGCTTGAAAAAACCATCGCCTGTTCCCTCGAGCGCCGTGCGGTAGGCTGGGTTATTGACCGCCACAGGCAAGTTCTGCCCATTCAAGCGGCGCAAATACGAGCGCAACAAATCAGCGTTGGTTGACAAGTAAAAAATATTATTGCCCATACCAGCATTAAAACCGCTATCGGCAACAGCCAAGTAGTTTCCTTCACGGATTCGCTGAGCCGGACGAGCCTCTTTCATGGCTTCATTAAATAGCGTTTGTAAGGTGGTGGTAATCCCGTTGCCTTTTGTCAGTCGAATCGACATCAGCAATTCTGGATTGTTACGCACAGTGTAGCCAGCCACAGTTAGGTCTTGAATCGAAGCAATCATGGTGCGAACTGTCAAATCGCGCAAGGCTGGTGGTGTACCCGCCCCAATTTCAGAACTTAAGGCGTCGTTTAAGACCACACCCAAAAGTTTCTGGGTTTCTTCACCAAATGAACCCGTGGCTTTGACCGCTGTTTGCAGGTCTTTGGCTTCAATCATTGCCAATGGAAAATCTGGGTAGTAGCGGCTGAGGGGGGTTGCCATTGCGCTCGAGGCGAAGGTCAAAACGGACAAGGCGAGTATGGATTTTTTCACATCGAAGATTGTAGCACTTATTCAAAAGACTGTTGTCACTTGAACAGTACATCCTATGAAAGACGCAAAACAAGCTGCTCGAGGGCAGTTAAACCAATTGCCAAAGAACTTGGTTCAACCCATTCATCTAAGCGGTGGGCATTGCCGCCAACATAAACCCCAAAGCCAATCGCAGGCACGCCATGCGGCACGGCGGCATTGGCATCGGTGCTGCTGGCAACTGCCCGGGGTTGAATTTTGACTGACTCGAGTGCCGCATTGGCGGCTTGCATCAGATGTCCGTTGCTGGTTGTCCCCGCAGGGCGATCTCCGACCAGTTCCAAGCGATGCTCGACTTTAGCGCGTTTCGCGCCGCGTTGTACTGCCAATCGCGCCTCATTATCCAATTGCTCGAGGGTGCGGGAATCGAGGCTGCGTAAATCCAACAGAAACTCAGCACTGGCAGCAATGCTATTGACACTGACCCCACCCGAAACCGTGCCAACACTTAACGTACTACGAGGCTCGAGCGGCACAGATATTTTATAAAGTTCATGGATGCTCTCGGCAAGACCATGAATACTCGAGGGATTACCAGCATTGCCCCAAGAATGTCCACCTTCGCTCGAGAAACTGGCTCGGTAGCGGCGCACACCCACAGCTTGATTGACCAGCAAGCCCAAGTACCCATCCACGGCAACAAAGGCATCCAATTGCTTAGCATGTTGGGCTAAGTAATGCTTCGCGCCGCGCAAATCGCCCAGACCTTCCTCGCCGGTGCTTGCCACCAAATCAATTTGGCAAGGCGCACCGTGTTCGGCTAAGTGCTGTGCATAAGCAGTCAGAACCGTTAAACTGGCAGCGTTATCGCCAATGCCAGCACCAACAATTCGCTTACCCTCGAGCTTCATCTCGAGGTTGGTCCCAATATCAAAGACTGTGTCCAAATGCGCTGCCAGTGCCAAGCGAAATGGGCTATCACCCGCAAGATGGGCAATGACATTGCCTGCTGCGTCTATGTGCGGCTCGAGTCCAAAACTTGCCCACCGTGAGGCGATAAAACTGGCTCGTTGACCTTCAGCAAAGGTAGGGGCTGGGGTTTGAGCAATCTCGAGCAGCAGGGATTTCAGGTCTTCGGATGTGGGCATTGTTGTGTAGTTTACCTGAATTGCTCAGCGCTTCAAGTCCAACATAGCATAGAAAAAAATAATGTCTCTTATACCCTCAAATAAACGAGCATTCGTGATTTTCTCCAAAGACAGTTTCCATTTGCTATCAACCATCACCAAATCAAGTTCACTCTCAATGGTTTTCAGTGGTGCATTTGACGCAGTCAAAACACCTTTTAAGATTTCCAAGACTTCTTTTTGCATTTGGGCTTCAGGGTCTACAGCATTAAATTTGCCCGAGTTGATTTTTTGAATCCATGACGTGACCGTTACTTTGACTTGGCTTTCAGAGTTTTTCATAGTAGCTTTAGCATCAACAAATCTGAGTTTGATTGACACTTTGGCTTTGTCACCAGTTATTTTGGTCTTGCTAACCTCGATTTTCATGGTGCTAAGAAAGGCTTGTATCAATTCGTTTTCGTTCGCGGAAAACGGACCAAAGAAGACATCAGGATCAGCATCCACATAATCAGCTAATTTTTTCATATCAGCCGACTTCAGTGCATCAAAAAAACCGTTCACTGCATCCTCTGGACGACTCGAGCCGACGCAGCCGACCAAACCGAAAGACACGAGCAGCATTAAGAACATATTTTTCATTTCGATCTCCAAAATCTAACAGGCAGACTCAAACAAGATACCAACTCAATTCCAAAATTACGGCTCAAAAGCGCTGGCAAACGCCCCCCCATCGCCACGCACCCAGTACCTCGAGAAACCTAGAATGCCATTGGGTGTAAAACTCTGGCGGGTCATTAAGAAAGCCGCTGCACCATTTTGAGTCTCGAGCAGTCTAGCTCGAGTTAAATCTAAATTCACTGCATCTAAAGTCTGTTCAACTCGAGCCACAGTAATTCCAATACTCACCAGCAGCGCATGAATGCTCTCTTGATGCAACGGCATTTTCAATAAACGCTCGGTGTTCTCAATTAAAAAATACCGCTCTTCGAGCAGCAGTGGTGTTTCATCAATGCCTCGTAAACGCTGCACCTCGAGAACCGCTGTTCCAAGGTTCAAACCAAGTGCCTTGGCAACTTCGGCGGTGGCAACACCAATTTGGGCTTTGAGAACTCGGGTGAACGGCGCGGCATGAACTGCCATTGCCATTTCTTCTAAGCTGCGAACTCGAAAAACCCCTTGGCGAAAACGCTTTCCCGTTGGGAAACTCCCTGCGCCTTGAACCCGAAAAATATAACCTTCTCGCTCGAGTTCATCTACTGCGCGGCGAGCCGTCATTCTCGAGACACCATAATGCTTGGCAAGTGTGACTTCGCTGGGCAAGGCTTCGCCTTCGCGGTAGCCTCCCGCGAGGAGTTTTTGTTTTAATTCAGATTTGATTAAAGGATATTTTGACACCACCATTATTTTACGCGCTTTTTACTTGAAAGGGAAATTGAATTTTTACTCAGACCAAGCTCGTGGTGTGTTATCGTTTGAACCATGGTGAACATAGACTTATCGGACAAAGTGGCTTTAATCGCTGGAGTGCAGAACGAATACAGCCTTGGTTGGGCAGCCGCTAAGAAACTGCTGGCAGCGGGTTGTAAGTGCATTTTTTCATTCCAAGGCGAGCGCAACATCCCTGCACTCGAGAAATTAACCGCGCCATTTGGTGACCAAGTGCTGATGCTCGAGGTCTGCGATGTGATGTATGACGAGCAAATCGAAGCACTCTTTGAAAAAATTAAACAAAAAGTTGGAAAAATTGATTACTTGATGCACGCGATTGCCTTTACACCACGCGAAACCCAAGAAAATCCGTTTGTGCAAACCAGCCGCGAGGGTTGGAAAATCGCTTTGGATGTCTCGGCGTACAGCTTACTGGCTTTGGCGCAACGGGCTGCGCCCATCATGCCAGCTGGCTCGAGCATTGTGGCATTAACTTATTATGCTTCGGAAAAAGTCGTACCGAAATACAACGTCATGGGCGTTGCCAAAGCTGCTCTCGAGGCGACCAGTCGGTACTTAGCTTATGACCTTGGGGCAGCTGGAATCCGAGTCAATTGTGTCAGCCCAGGTCCAATGCGAACCGTGGCAGCCAAAAGTATTCCGGGTTTTACACAAATGCTCGAGAAAGCCGCCAAAACCAGTGCCATGGGCAAGAATGCCACTTTTGATGATGTTGGCAACATGTGCTTATTTTTGTTCAGCCCAATGTCTGGCGCAACCACTGGTGAAACCATTTATGTGGACGGCGGTTACAGCGTCATGGGTATGAGCTTTGAGAGTTAAATCTGGGCAATGACAAACAATCGCTTAAATGGAAACAACGTTCCAAACGACTGCTCAGGGTATGCTTTGATCAGTTTTTCTTGGTATTTTTCTAAAAACTCAGGTTGCAAGCTCGGCTCGAGGGCAGTCAGCACGGGGCGAAGAGCTGTGCCTTTGACCCACTCGAGAATAGGATTGACACCTTGTAGCACCTGCATATAGGTTGTCTCCCAAGCATGAACATGTAAGCCCAATTGACTGAATTTCTGAACGTACCATGCAGCGTTGTGGCTATGGCGCGGCTCGAGCAGCGTTTCTGGCAAGTGGTTTTTGTACTCGAGAATCAGTTGGTGCAGGAGTGTATGTGATGGTGCGTCAAAATTGGCAGGCATTTGGATGGCTAAAACTCCGTTTGGCTCGAGTAATCCAACCAAGCGCGGCATCAGGGCTGGATGGTCGTTGACCCATTGTAGTGCTGCATTGGAGACAATCAAGTCAATCTTGTCTTCTGGTTGCCATATTTGCAAATCAGCTTTGATAAACTCGAGTCGTGCTTGTCGGTGTTGATTGGCTTGCTCGAGCATCTGCTCTGAACTGTCCACGCCGATGACTTGGGCGGTTTTGAATTTCTCGAGTAACGTGGCTGTCAAATGCCCTGTACCGCAGCCCAAATCCGCAATTCTTTTTGGCTCGAGGGTTTTTGGGATTTGTGTGATTAAGTCAAAAAACGGACGATCACGGTGGCTCGAAAACTTCAGGTATTGATCAGGATTCCACATGTGGCAATCATATACGAAGTTTGGAAAGAGTGTTGTTACAACAGTAGTAACAATTTTGTTTAGAGCTTGCACCTCGGTCATGGGTTGAGCATGGCTCGAGTTAAATTTTTCAAATCTGACTTCATTCAGGTCGTATACTCGAGTTATGAAGCTTCCGAATATTTTGAGTGTTGGTGGCTCTTGCTTAATTTTCATGTTTTGTCATCAAAAATACGTACCTGACTGGTATAGTGTTCCTCAGCCTTAAGGAGGTTTATATGAAAAAGCAAGTATTTGCGGTTATTGGAGCGTTGTTTCTTGGTTCACTACTCACTGTTCGCGGCGATAATGAAACATTCAAAGTGATTGAACGCGACACCCTAAACATTGTCACTGCTGAATCAGAAACGGATGTTGAGAACTTTACTGCCAAGACCAACAAGATCAAAGGTACGATTCAATTCGACCGCGACGCCAAAACGGGCAGCGGTGTACTGACGATTGATGGTTCAACCTTTGACACTGGTTTTGACATTCGTAATCAGCACATGAAAAGCGCTGATTGGTTTAACTTTGACAAGAACCCAGAAATTAAATTCGCCACCACCCGAGTTCAATGGATGCGCGATAACAGTTACCGCATTACAGGTAATTTAACTTTGAATAATGTCACCAAAGCCATGATTACAACTGCCACAGTTAAGTTTACCGCCGCCAATGATGCTACCAGATCAGCTCGAATTGCTGGTGACAGCCTTGCCCTCAACACCACCTTTAAGATTAAATTGGCAGACTTTAATGTCAAGCACCCCAACATTGCTGCTGGGCGAGTCAATGAAGAAATTGTGATTACCATTAAAACCATCGCAACAAACAAGTAAGGTCTGGTGTAATACACATTACATTTTTCCAGCTCG
>JAAFJQ010000158.1 GCA_013298185.1 Deinococcales bacterium | reverse complement strand
CGATGCAATTGGCGCAAGTTTCAAGCGCATTCAATTCACCCCAGACCTTGTGCCAGCCGATTTGATTGGCACGCGAATTTACAATCAAAAAGAAGCCAAATTTGAAACTGAACTTGGTCCAATTGTTGCCAATCTGATTCTGGCAGACGAAATCAACCGCGCCCCAGCTAAAATCCAAAGCGCCCTGCTCGAGGCGATGCAGGAACGCCAAGTCACGATTGGTCAGCAGACTTTTCCGCTTCCTAACCCATTTTTGGTCTTGGCAACCCAAAATCCGATTGAATCCGAAGGCACGTACTTCCTGCCCGAGGCTCAGGTGGATCGTTTTATGTTCAAAGTCGTGATTTCTTATCCCGGTTTCCACGAAGAAATGACTGTGGTGGACAGGGTCAGCACCAAATTTGATAAGCTCGATGTCAAACTCACGCTCGAGGAGCTGATTAACCTGCAACGTATGGCAGACCAAGTCTACGTTCACCCGAGCGTGACTGAGTACGCTGTGCGTTTGGCTCGAGCCACCCGCGACCCATCCGAAGCCAAGCTGCCCGAACTGAAAAAATTTGTTTCGATTGGCGCATCGCCTCGAGCCAGTGTGAATTTGATTCTTGGTGCGAAAGCCTTAGCCATCATGCGCGGACGTGAGTACGCCCTGCCTGAAGATGTCCGCGACCTGAGCTTTGATGTCCTGCGCCACCGCATGATTCCCAGCTACGACGCATTGGCAGACGGCATCAGCATCGAAGGCATGATCAGTCAAATTGTGCAGAACATCAGCCTCCCAAGGGTGCATATTGGCGACCCGTACAAAGCAGCCGATGCTATGCCGAGCAGTAGCATGAATAACATTGAAGTGAATTTGTAGGGATGGGCTTTGAGCTATGAGCTTTGAGCTTTGAGAAAAATCAGTGCAACAAAGCGTTTTTTAGATTGACCGTAGGGGCGAGGCATGCCTCGCCCGACTAAGAAAGCCCTCAAAGGAATCCCTGTGACCATTGCCCAACCGCCCAAACCAACCCGCACCCCTTTTTGGCGACGCGCCCCAAAGCCCAAGGTCGTGGCTGCTGTCAGTCCTGTCGTCTCGAGCAAACCTGAGCTGCATCGCCCATTGCCCGAGCAGTTGCTGAGGAAGCTCGAGTTTACGGTCTTAAAGCGCTTGGATGGGTTTTTATTTGGCGATTACTCTGGCGTGTTTTACGGTCCGAGCCTTGATTTAGCTGAGGTGCGCCCATATCAACCAGGCGATGAAGTGCGGCGGATTGATTGGAATGTGACCGCCCGAAGCGGCGAACTGCATGTACGCCAATACCGCGAGGAACGCGAAATCACCGCTTGGATTATCGTAGATGCCAACCCGAGTATGCACTTTGGCACGCGGCGTTTAACCAAGTATCAATTGGCGCTCGAGTTTGCAGCGTTTGCAGCTCGGATTTGTACGCGGCATGGCGATAAAGTTGGAGCGTTGGCAGTCAGTGCCAATGGGATTAAACTGATTCCAGCAGGTAGCGGACGGCAACAGGCTTTGCGAATTGTGGATGAACTCCTGAAACTCGAGGGGCAACAGGCTCAATCGAAAACCAATCTTGGTACTGCCCTCGAGCAAGTCGCTAAAACCCTGCGCCGACGCGGTTTGGTATTTGTGGTTTCAGATTTTCTCGAGCCACCAGAAGTTTGGCAAAAAAACCTCTCGAGACTTGGGTTGAAACACGACTTGATTGCGGTGCGAACCATTGACCCTGTCGAACGTGAGCTTCCCAAAGTGGGTGGAGCAAGATTCCGCGACCCTGTCTCGGGGCAAGAAACATGGGTGGATACCGCCGATAAAACCGTTCAAGCAGCGCATCAAAAAATGGTTCTCGAGCGGGAAAACCGCATTGCCAAGGCGTTTCGTCGAGCTACGGTGGACAACCTCGAGTTGATTACCGCGAATGATATTTTGAATCCGCTTTTGAAATTTGCCATTCGGCGTAAAGGACGAAGATGAATACATTTTTTACCTCGAGCAAGGTCTTTGGTGGCTCGAGCCAATGGCTTAAGCATGTCAGGGCGAACATAGAAGTTCGCCCCTACGAGTTCACAACGAGTTTTTATTGGGGTGAGGTATGACGTTTGCTTCGCCTGAAATGCTGTTCTTGCTGTTGCTGGTGCCGCTTGCTTGGTGGGGTTTGACTCGGCTCGAGGCTCGACGTAAGAACACGGCGTTGGCGTATGCCGATGCCAATTTGCTTGGCAGTACCATCAAAACTGCGCCCAAGGCTCACTCGAATATCCCACGGGTGTTGCAGCTTGTGGCGCTTGGATTTTTGCTTTTTACCTCGAGTCGCCCGAGTGCCACGCTTTCACTGCCGCAGAACAAAGCCGCGATCATGATTGCACTGGATACCAGCCGCTCGATGCTCGCACCAGATGTTGAACCCAATCGCCTCGAGGTTGCCAAGGGTGTGATTAAAGAATTTGTGAAACTCGCACCGCAAGATACTCGAATTGGTTTGGTGACATTCTCCGAAAGTGCTGCTGCGGTTGTGCCTGTCACCACAGACCGCCCTCAGCTTTTGGAGCGGCTCGAGAAAGTCAAAACCTCGAACACCACCAGTTTAGCTGACCCCATTGTGGCTGGTGTTCGCGCTCTGCCCGGACGTGCCACTGCCCCCATTCCCCAAGGTCTGCCCGGAGCGCTGCGCCCGGGGCAACCTAATCCCAACCCAAACGCCAAACCCATTGATCCGAATACTTTGCCGCCTGGTGCAATTTTGCTGCTTTCGGATGGTGTCGGCAACGCTGGCGCAGATGTACGCTTAGCGGTACAGTTTGCCAAGACCTACAAAGTCAAGGTCTACACCGTCGCCATCGGCAAACAAGGTGGCGCTGTCGCCAAAATAGACGGACAGGATTACTTTATTCCCTTTAACGCCGATACCCTAAAACAAATCGCTCAACTCGGCGAAGGACAAGCCGTGAATAACGAAAAAGCTGACCTCGAGAAAGTTTTCAAAGAACTCGGCACTGCCATTCGTTGGGAAGCCACCAAACTCGAGCTAAGCGCGATTCTCGCAGGGCTGGCACTGCTGGCACTTTTGGTTGCTGCCAGCATGAACTTGGTTTGGCATCGGAGGTTGACGTGAAAAAACAGAGGAAAGAGAAAGCGACCCTAGCCCGTCAGGTGCTGCTTTGGGGTCAAGAAAGGCAAAAGAGAAAAGTTTTTTTGCCTTCGTCCTTTAGCCTTCGTCCTTCGCCCTTTGCCTTACCCCGAGGTACATCATGAGCTTCACTTGGACTTGGCTGCTTTTAGCATTGCTTTTCATTCCGATTTTGGCTTGGTTGTACTTACGCAATCAGTCGCGTCCAGCCGAGAGTGTGGTGCTTCACCCTGACGCTGAGTTCTTGCAGCGCATTGGACAAAAACGATTTTCAAAAGGGCGCGATATTCCTGCGATGGTGTTTTTACTAGCCATTGCCATGTCGGTGGTGGCGCTGGCTCGTCCCAATGCGCCTGTGCCTGTACCAGACAACAAAACCACGATTATGCTGGCTTTGGATGTTTCGCTTTCGATGGATGCCAAAGACATTGTGCCAACCCGTTTTATCGCAGCTCAAGAAGCAGCTCGGTTGTTTATTAAGCAACTCCCCAAAGGCACAAAAATTGGTTTGGTCAGTTTCGCGGGTTATGCGGCTGTGAATGTCACACCAACCGCTGACCACGACGAAGTGATCAAAGCCATAGACGAACTTTCACTTGGACGCGGCACAGCCATTGGCGCTGGTATTCGAGAATCAGTTGGCGCTCTGCCCGGACGAAACCCAGATGCACAAACCAAACTCGAGAAAAACCCACCACCAGTTGCTGTGGTTTTACTGACCGATGGACGAAACAACCGTGAACCAGATCCGATTGAAATGGCTGGTATGGCAAGAGATCAACAGGTCAAAGTGTATACCGTTGGTCTTGGTACAGAAAGCGGTTCGATCAACCTTGAGAATGGTGGTTTTCGTGTGGGTTTTGACCCTGAAACCCTGAAAACCATTGCCAGCACCACTGGAGGGCAATACTTTGAAGCCCGCAGCGCAGGGCAACTGAATGCCGTCTATAAAAGCCTTGGACGCAGCATTGGTTGGACAACCCGCCCGGGTGAAGTCACGCACCTCGCCGCAGCTTTGGCAGGGATTTTATTATTTGTTTCCTTAGCGACAGGAGAACTGAATCGCCGGGTGGTGTAGTCTCGAGTGTGTCACCTCAATTCCGATTTCTCGAGCCAAATGCTGTGTGCTAGACGGGCGAGGGATACCTTGCCCCTGCGGTTTTTCACTGTGGTCTAGGAGGCTTTATGCAGCAAGACTTATACTGCTACGTGGTTGAAAAACCTGCCATGACCGATAAATTAAAAGTCTTATCGGTGGGTTCGGTTTTTGCCGAAGCGATTCAGCGCATTCACACTGGTGAGAGTGTCAGTACGATGTTTACTTAAGCAATTCATGTTGATAATACGCAATTTTCCCATCCAAATGCTCAAGATTTTTTTGCAGCGATGCCAACTGCGCCAGCACTTCGCATCGGTGGCTGCCAAGAATCTCGAGTCTTTCGGGGATGTTGCTGCTGCTATGTTGCACCAAACTGGCAAAGCGTCGCATGGTGCGAATTGGCATTCCTGTCTCGCGCAGACAAGTTAAAATTCCTATCCAAGCCATGTCGTCTTGTGAGTATCGCCGGTGTCCACTCGAGCTTCGTTGAATCGTCAGTAAACCCTCGCGTTCGTAATAGTGCAGCGTGTGAATACTGACTCCTGCTTGTTGAGCCGCATCGCTGACAGAATAGGTCATAAGACGATTCTAAGACCTTGAGCGCACTTGGGGACAAGGGCTTCTTCTCGAGCGCTTGACCTTGAGCGCACTTGGGGTTCTAAGGTGTACCGATGAAAAGAAAACTTGGTCAGCTCGAGGTCGGTGCAATTGGTATGGGTTGTTGGGCAATTGGTGGCGAATGGTTGTTTGACACCCAAGAAGCAGGTTGGGGTGCAGTCAACGATACCGAGTCCATTAAAGCCATTGAAACCGCTTTGGATATGGGTGTAACACTTTTTGATACTGCTGCTAATTATGGCGCGGGTCACAGCGAAATAATTCTTGGACAAGCCCTTGGTAAACGCAGAGCGAGTGCGGTGATTGCCACGAAATTTGGCTATGGTGTGTACCCCGAGCAAAAACGGGTGTACGGTTTGCAACTCACACCCAATGAAATTCGCTTGGCGTGCGAAGCCAGTCTAAAACGCCTTGGCACGGATTACATTGATTTGTATCAACTGCACGTTGGCGACCATCCCCAAGATGCGCTCGAGGATATTCTAGCAACCCTCGAGCAACTGATAGACCTTGGCTGGATTCGTGGTTATGGCTGGAGTACCGACGACCCTGCTCGAGCCAGTGCTTTTGCGCGTGGTCAGCATTGCGTGGCAATTCAGCATCAACAAAATATCTTCGAGGACAATGCTGCGATGCTGCAATTTTTGGAATCAGCCAACCTTGCCAGCATCAACCGAGGACCTTTGGGTATGGGTTTACTGACAGGAAAATTCAGTGCTGGTGCAGCTTTTTCAAAAAGCGATGTGCGATTTGTTTCACCGCAATGGATGGCATATTTTCAACATGGTCAACCCAACCCCGAGTGGTTAGCCAAGCTCGAGAGCATCCGTGAAATTCTGTGTGCCAATGGGCGCAGCTTAGCTCAGGGTGCGCTGGCATGGTTACTTGCCCGAAGCAACAACACCATTCCAGTACCGGGTTTTAGAACCGCTTTGCAAGTCAAAGAAAACGCAGCCGTTTTAACTCAGGGCGCACTTCAAATCACCCAAATGCAAGCAATTCAGACAATCCTTTCAACAAATTGAACCGCTCCCGCAAAACAACGCAGGAGCGGAACATTGGCAAAGGGCGTTAAGCCTTCTTTGCGGCTGGTTTCTTCGCAGCAGCCTTTGCGGCTGGCTTAGCAGCGGCTGCTTTTGGAGCAGCTTTAGCTTTTGGAGCGGCTTTTGCGGCGGCTGGTTTAGCAGCAGCTTTAGCTTTTGGAGCGGCTTTCGCAGCTGGTTTAGCAGCAGCTTTTGGAGCGGCTTTTGCGGCGGCTGGTTTAGCGGCGGCTTTAGCTTTTGGAGCGGCTTTCGCGGCTGGTTTAGCAGCAGCTTTTGCAGCTGGTTTAGCAGCGGCTGCCTTTGGAGCGGCTGCTGCTTTCGGAGCAGCTTTTGCTTTTGGAGCGGCTTTTGCAGCTTTCGGTGCAGCGGCTTTCGCGGCTGGTTTAGCGGCTGCTTTTGGAGCAGCTTTTGCGGCTGGTTTTGCCGCAGTCTTCTTTTCTGCCATATCACTCACCCCCTTTTTCTTCAGTCAACGCACTCTTCCCAAACCTCAATGGGGCTTCTAGGGATAATCCTCGAGCCGCGCATTTGGGCGGAACAACTATATGTAGGGGTTTAATGGGAATAAGCACCATAGAGAGTGTAGCATGTTTTTGCCTTTCGTGTGCAACTATTTCGCACAGACTTTCTGCATTTGTGTTGATGATAACTTTAAGACTCGAGACAAGGTCTAAAAAAACTTGTTTGTGTCGTTATTTTTCTTAAACACGCAATAAAGTAAAATATCATAACTTCTTTTGTAGAAGTATTGAAAACCAACACTCGAGAAAATTTTTTCTTAGCCAAATGTCACACCTCGAGCCATAAAAATCTCAGGTGGGCAAAGAAAAATTTTAACCAGCAATTGGTTTAGAAAACTGACCACGCTCGGAAAGGATGCACGCCAGCGCAATACTATTAAATTTTGTTTCACCACTATCAGCCCTCGAGGTCAGAATCATTGGCGCACTTGCACCCATGATTGTGCCAGCCACATTGCTCTGAGCAAAATACACCAAAGTCTTATAAAACACGTTCCCAACGTCAATATTATCCACAATCAAAACATCCGCATGACCCGCCACAGGCGAAACAATACCTTTGATTTCAGCTGCTTCAACCGACACTGCGTTATCCAAAGCCAGAGGTCCATCAATGGTTGCACCTTTGATTTGACCACGGTCACCCATTTTGGAAATGATTGCGTCATCCACGGCAGTACTCATTTCTGGATTAACCACTTCAACCGCAGCCAGCATGGCGACTTTGGGTTTCTCGAGACCAAGAGCTTGCGAAACCAAGACGGCATTCTGCACAATTTCAATTTTCGCTTTGAGGTCTGGCTCGATATTCATTGCACCGTCGGACATGCAAAAAAGCCGATCAAATTTACCCGGAGCATCAAATACCAAAATATGACTCAGCAGTTTACCCGTGCGAAGACCCCACTCTTTATTCAGCACTGCGCGAAGAATCGTGGCAGTGTCCACCAAGCCTTTCATAAGAATATCCGCCCGACCCTCACGCACTGCTTTAACTGCGAGTTCTGAAGCCTGTGCATTGTTATCCGCATGATGAATCTCGAGTTTGCTCGAGTCAATCCCAAGCTCCAAACACACCGCTCTGATTTTTTGTTCATGCCCAAACAGCAACGGATGAATCATCCCCTCGAGCCGAGCATTATGAATTGCCTCAAGCACATGGTCATCCTCGGCAGCCGCCACAGCCACGCGCTTTGTGCCACGCACCTGACCAATCAGTTTAGCCAGACTGACAACGCTTCGCATATCGCGTAGAGGTTCGATTTTAGAAAAATCAACAGTTTCCATAAGGGCATAGTAGCAGGAGCGAGGCGGAAGGATGAAGGACGAAGGCAAGATCAGATAACTCGAGCAACAATGATAAGGTTTGCCCTTAATCGTAAGGGCGAGGCACGCCTCGCCCACGTAACAAATTATTTCTTTTCAATACCAAATCAGAACATCTCTAACGCTCGTCGCCATCACCTGAAATTTTTCCTCGCTCGAGCCTCGAGAAAAGTTTTTCAATGTTGGCTTGGGCGACCTCTTCGAGGGTTAGGTTTAACTCGGTGCAGAGTTGGGTTAAGTACCACAACACATCACCCAATTCGCCTTTTAAGGCTTGGCGGTCAGCTTCGGAAATGATGCCGTTTTTATCGCGGAAAATTTTTTTGACTTTACCTGCAAATTCACCTGCTTCATTGACCAAACCCAAGGTTGGGTAAGCGATGCTGTGGTTGCATTCAACTGCTTGCGCGGTTTTCCGTGATTCGGTTTGATAAGTAGCAAAATCCATGATGTGATTCTAACTTGTGCCATAAAAAATCGTCTCGAGATGGGTTGACCTCGAGACGAGAAATAAATTTTTCTTATGCTGTGCGAATCGGTACCTCGAGGCTGAAGGTGCTGCCTTCGCCTACCCCTATGCTCTCTGCCCAGACCCGTCCGCCGTGGGCTTCAATGATGCTTTTAACGATCACCAAGCCTAAGCCTGTGCCTGTGCTGCGGCGTTGCTCGCCGGGTAAGCGCTGGTATTTCTTAAATAAGCGCGGTAAGTGATCTGGGGCAATGCCGTTGCCTGTATCAGCAATTGAAATTCTAAAGAGCGAACCTGTGGTGGTCAGGTGAATGTCTATCAGACCATCTTCGGGGGTGTATTTGATGGCGTTTGAAATCAGGTTATCCACGACTTGCTTGAGGCGTGGTTCATCGGCGATGCTCTCGAGTTTTTCTGGGGCGGTTAAGTTCAGGCGCTGCCCTTTGTTCTCGGCGATCACCCGGGCTTGTTCGGCACTCGAGCGAATCAGTGCAGCAATATCGGTTGGGTTTGGTTCTAAGGTGAAGTAACCTGCGTCTATCTTGGCGTAATCAAGGTAATCCACGACCAAGCGTTGGAGTTTTTCGGCGGCATCTTGTCCGACCCGAATGGCTTTGGTTTGTTCTTCAGTCAGGTTGGAAATATCGTTCTCGAGCAGATGCTCGAGGCTTAAGCCAATCACATTGGCAGGGTTTTTCAGGTCGTGCGTGACCATGCTGTACAGGTCGGCTTTCATGCTTTCCAATTGCTGACGAGCAATGATGCCAGCGCGGTACTCTTTGGCTTGCTCGAGCGCATAATAAAATTCGCTGCGGTCGCCCTCGAGTGGCAGGTCTTGTTTGGCTAAAAAGCCATCTGCGCCAATTCGCATGGCTTCGATGGCGGTTTTGACATCCCCTGCGGCGGTCAGCATCACCACAACCACATCCTGCGAGGCTTTGCGGATGTGCGGCAGCAACTCCAGACCCGTGTAATCGGGCATTTGTAAATCGAGCAGAATCAAATCGAATTTACCGATTTCTTTGAGGCGATCAAGTAACTCTGTGCCATTGCGGCACTCTTCGACTCCCGCGCCGCCTTCAGCAAAAATGCGGCGCAAGGCACTGCGAACCAAGCCTGAATCATCCACCGATAAAATGCGACGCAGACCACCTGTGGCTTCGTCGGTTTGGACTTCGACCACTGGGGTTGGGTCTAAGTTCAGTGCGCCCATTGGTGGGGCGTACAGAAAAGCATCTTCTTCTAACCCCTCGAGTGTCGCCTCGAGATGGTCGAGATTTTCGGTCGTGTCGGCGCGTTCAAGGGCTTTGAAGGTTGTGTCCAAGACCGAAAGCGAAACTGGGAAGCTCATTTCGGCAGCCGTCTTGGCAAGTCCAGCCAAACGATTTGCGACTCGAGCCAAATGCACGGCGCTGTTGGCTTGAGCGATTTTCTCG
>JAAFJQ010000159.1 GCA_013298185.1 Deinococcales bacterium | reverse complement strand
TTTAGCTCAAATACACCTGGTTCTGCTTTGATCCGTGCAACCAGCACATCGGATACAAGCAAATTCGGTGAAACCACAATTATTGTCAATGCAGCAGCCTTGTCTGTGACTGTTGATCCTATTGCTCAAATCACAGCAGGTGGAACAAGCCTAGCTTTGAACGCCAAGATCAATACTTTCAACGCAACTGCTGGTCAAGTGACTTGGAGCATTATTGGTGGTGTTGGCACATTAAGCAGCACAACTGCTTTGAATCCAACTTTCACCTCCAACACACCTGGTACTGCTTTGATACGTGCAACCAGCACATTGGACACAAGCAAGTACGGTGAAGCCACAATCACGGTTAATAGTGCAGCATTGGTTGTAGCAGTTGATGCTATTACTGGAATCACAACTGGTGGAACAACCGCTCCTTTGCAAGCCACGATCAACGGTACAAACGCAACTGCTGGTCAAGTCACCTGGAGCATTATCAGTGGCACTGGCAGCCTTGTCACCAGTGGCGGCGGATGCACAGCGCTTAAACCATGCGTCACCTCGAGCGTGGCAGGTACAGCCCGAGTACGAGCCACCAGCACCGTGGACACAAGCAAATTTGGAGAACAAGACGTTGTCATCACTGGCAGCCTTGTGAACTCGGTTGCCTTCAGTGCGCCAAGCCCAGCTCCAAGTGCATTGGGTGTCGCAAGTGGTGGAACAATCAGTAACTTAACAGCAACCATCACTGGTTCAACCACACCAAAATTCAGTCCAAACCTAACATGGAGCATTGTCAGTGGTGGTGGTACGCTCAGTACCGCCTCAACCACAGGTGTAGATGTTCCTACTTCGGCAACGGCTGCTGTGAGCTACACCGCGCCAGTTGGACCAGATACGGTCGTGATACGCGCCCAAAGTGTTCAAGACCCAAGCAAGTTCGCAGAGATCACCATTAACGTGAATTCTCCAGCCTCGAGCATCAGCACAGTTGGTATTATTTCACCAGCCAACAATAGCGACCTGAACAGTGGTGCAAGCATCAACGTCACCGCAGCCATTACAGGCACAGGTACGTTTAGTCCAAACATGACTTGGAGCGTTACAGGTCCCGGTCTATTAGGCTCATTTGGTGCAACCAGCACCACAACCACCCCTGCTACTGTGTTCTACACAGCCCCAGTCGTCTCGAGTGACACGACAGTCACCTTGACTGCCACCAGCGATCAAGACAACACCAAGTTCAGCAGCATTACGCTGAACATCAAAGCCCCCAAGACCTACAGTGTTGCCAGTGTCACCCCAAGTGCAACCAGCTTTACTGCCGGTTCAGCAGGTGTGACTTTGACAGCCGTAATTAACCAAGCCAACCCAACAGCGGTTGTCTCGAGTAACGTGCGCTGGAGCATTATTAGTGGTGTGGGTACGCTTTCGCCAACCCAAGGCAATGCTGTGACAACCTTAACCTCGGATACAGTCGGGTCTGTGGTTGTTCGTGCAACCAGCATTGATGACCCAAGTAAGTTCAAAGATTCAACAGTGATTGAAGTCACTTCAGCGCCAGCCAGTGCTGTGAACTCGATTGCCTTCAGTGCGCCCAGCCCAGCCCCAGCAGCCTTGACGGTTGCCAGTGGTGGAACAATCAGCAACTTAACAGCCACCATTTCGGGTTCAACCACACCAACCTTTAGTCCAAGCATGATCTGGACAATTGACAGTGGCGGTGGAAGCCTGAACACCTACACAACCATTGGTGCAAATGTGGCAACTTCGGGAACTGGTAGTGTCAACTTCACTGCACCAACCGGACCAGCGACAGTGGTTGTCCGCGCTCGCAGCGTTCAAGACTCGAGCGTTACAAGTACCATCACAATCAATGTGTCTGCCCCAAGCGTAGCCATTACAGATGTTGTCGTTTCACCATCAGCGACATCGTTTATTGCTGGCTCGAGCGGAGTGAGCATTTCAGCAGTAGTGAATGGAACAGGAGCAACCCAAACAGTCACATGGAGTCGAGTTGGTGGTACAGTGCCAGCCGCCAATGTAACCTTCACAACCAGCAGCAGCAACCCAACCACATTGACTTCAACTACAACGGGAACAATTTTGGTACGTGCAACCAGCACCCAAGACTCGAGCAAGTTCACTGATGTGGCAATTACAGTCAACCCTGTCAATACAACCTTTGCAATCAGCGCCAGCAAGACAAGCCCAGCCAGTGGTAATCCTTTGACTGGAGCAATTGCAACCCTGACTGCGGACGTGACCAGTAGCCCAGTGGCTTCTGTTGCAGATGACGCCCAAGTGGTTTGGAGCATTATCTCCAACCCAATCGGTGCAAACCTGATAAGTCCAACAACAGGAGCGACCGTAGGTGTCACTGCCCAACAAGTTGGCACAGTTCGGGTTCGGGCTACCAGCCAACAAGACCCAAGTAAAGTGGCTGATATAGATGTGACCTTTGAAACTGATGTCACAGTCAAGTCTACCGACATTTCAGCCTCACCAGCCAGCCCAACTGTTGGACAAAGCACTACCTTAACAGCAATTCTAAGTAGTGTTGGTTCAGCATACATTGACCCACAAGCCGTTGAGTGGTCAATTGAGAGCAGTTCAACAGGCGCTGGCACATTGTCCGCAACAACAGGCAAGAGCGTGGTTTTGAACACAACAGGAACAGGAATAATTGTTGTCAAAGCCAAGAGCCGTCAGAACACAGCCGACGCTGGCAACACCATCAGCATTACTGTCAACGCAGCCAATTTTGTCACGGCTGTTGTCTTCACAGGACCAAGCCCAGCTCCAGCCCCTGTCAGCGTTACAACGGGCAGTACAATCACCTTAACCGCCTTGATTACAGGCTCGAGCAGTCCCGCCTTTAGTCCAAACATGACTTGGAGCATCCGAAATAGTGGCGCAGGTTCGCTCGGTACAACAGCAACCACCACTGCCACTGCATCTTCGGTTTACACTGCGCCAAGCAGCCCAACCACTGTGGTTGTACGCGCAACCAGCAACCAAGACTCAACCAAATACGCAGACATCACCGTCAATGTGCTTGCACCAAATTCAACTGTGACTGGTGTTGCCTTCTCTGCACCAAGCCCTGTGCAGACACCTCCCACAAGTTCAGCTGATGTTGCCTTTGGTTCAACAGTCAATCTGTCAGCAGCCGTCAGTGGAACAAATTCACCATTGCTAAACTTGACATGGAGCATTATCAGCGGTGGCGGTACATTGAATGCTTACACAACCACCACAGCAACAGGCACAGTGACCCTAACACCCCCAGTTGTCTCGAGCGATACACCAATTAGGATTCGTGCAACCAGCGTTCAAGACACAAGCAAATTTGCTGAAATTGTCGTAACAGCCAAAGCACCAGCTGATAACAGTGTAACCAGCGTAGTATTCACGGCAGCAACCCTAACCGCTGTAGGCACACCAATTGCCAGTGGTGGAACAATTTCACTGATTGCTGACATTAACGGAAATGGTAGCTTTAGTCCGAACCTGACTTGGAGCATTGTTTCTGGTGGCGGTAGCTTGAATGTGAGTAACACCACAGCTAATCCTGCTTCCGTAACCTTGACTGCTCCTACTGGACCAGCTACGGTTGTGGTTCGCGCTCGTAGTGTTCAAGACTCGAGTAAGTTCAAAGATATTAGTGTTTCAGTCAATGCTGCATCTGCTATTTCTGTGGCAATCACTCAAACTCCAGTAACAACACCAAACGCTTGGGAATTTGAAGCAGGCAGTTTAGCAGGTACTACTTTAACTGTAACTGTCACCAACGGCACTGCTGGTGCAGTCACATGGAGCATTGTCAGTGGTGTAGGTACACTCACCAACTCGAGTGGTACAACAACCAAACTGACTTCTAACACCGCAGGAACAATTGTTGTTCGTGCAAGAAGCACTCAAGACACAACCAAGTACGACGATAAGACCGTCACAGTTACAGCCGCTCCATTGGTTGTCACAGTTGATGCAGCTGGTCCATTCACAGTTGGAGCAACACCAATCAGCTTAACTGCAAATATCAATAGTACACCCGTAACCACCACTGGTAAGGTCACTTGGAGCATCGTTAGTGGTGTTGGAACTTTGAGCAGCACAACAGCTGCGAATCCAACCTTCAGCTCGAGTACATCTGGTTCTGCTGTGGTTCGTGCAACCAGCACAGTGGATACAACCAAGTATGGTGAAACCACAATCACAGTCAATGCTGCTGCTGCGATTAGTGTTTCGGTTAGCCCAAGCACCGCTTCATTTGTTTCTGGTAGTGCTGGTCAATTACTCACTGCTACTGTTACCAACGGTACAGCAGGCGCAGTCACATGGAGCATAGCCAGTGGAGTTGGTACACTCAGCGCTTCGAGTGGTGCAAGTTCAACATTGACTTCTAATACTGATGGAACTGTTGTTGTTCGTGCGCGTAGCACCCAAGATACAACGAAGTATGCTGATGCAACGATTACTGTCAATGCAGCCGTAACAGGTTTGTCATTGGCGGTTACAGCAGGTACACCAACGGCAACACCACCTTTGACCATGCTGACAAGCGGCTCGAGAACAATTACGGCTACTTTGACTGGTCCTGGTGCGGTTGCTACTAAGGTCTTGTGGAGCATTGTCAGTGGTTCTGGTAATCTGAGCAGTATTTCTGGTTCTGCTGCGACTACCTTGACCTCGAGTGCCGCCGGAGTTGTTAAAGTTCGTGCTACCAGCGAACAGAACACGGCTGTTTACGCGGAGATGAATATTACTGTGGTGAGTATTTCCACTGTGGCAATTACCACTCCTGCTACAACTTTGGCTGTTGATCCGATCACTGGTAGTTTCGCTGCGATTCCGATGACTTCGTCGGTTACTGGTTCTGGTGCAATCAGTCAAGCTGATGTGACTTGGAGTTCCAATGCAGGTGGTACGTTCAGTTCGACCACTGGTCAGAATGTGAGTTACACTCCGCCGTACCCTGCGCCAAATGGTTCAATCACGATTACTGCAACCAGCACACTTGACCCAACCAAATCTGGTACTCGTCTGATTGAAGCAACTCGAGTTGATACGCCTATGACTGTTTCAAGTTCTGTATCAGGTAACTTACAGATTGCTGGTGTAACTCCAACACTGCCAACTAGTACACTCCTGACAGCTAACCTGACTGGTAATAGCTTCTTGAACACCGGACAAGTTTCTTGGACGGTCACAACTGGCGCTGGAACTTTATCTTCAAGCACAGGTAATTCCGTTGGCTTCACTGCAACAACTGCTGGTTCAGTGGTTGTGACTGCAACAAGTCAACAAGATAACTCGGTGGTTGCCACATACAGCGTTAATGTTGTGCAAATTAACAGTGTTGGTTTGACTGGTACCAGCTCTGTGACCACGACACCTGGCACAACCATACGTGTCAACCCTGGAACAGCCGCCAGCTTAAATGCTGTTGTGAATGGTACAGGAGCAACACAAACTGTGACTTGGAGTGCCTCGAGTGGTGCGGTAACAGGTTCGGGTGCAAGCGTAACCTACGACCCTCCAACCCCAGGTGGAACATACACAGTAACGGCTACCAGCACCCAAGATACAGGTCGTAATGCCACAGTCAACATTGAGGCTGTTGAAGTGACGACCTTCCTAACACCAACGGCTGTAGCTTCAACCATTCAGAAGTTCTTGAGTGGCAGCACTGGTACGCCATCGTATCCAGCAAACACCACAGTCAGCATTGGTTCGATTGGTGGTTCTTTTATCAGCACCACCCCAGTTATTTGGACGATTGAACCATCAAGTACAAGTATTTGCGAATTTAGTGGTAGTCTGACGAACACAGGTGAAGTAGGAAATGGTGTGACACCAACCGTGGTAGCTAAAGCTGGCGGTACTTGTAAGGTTCGTGCCACCAGTAGCCAAGACTCGAGTAAGACAGCTCTAGTCCCCGACATCACTGTGATTGAGGTTACTGCGATTGCCCCAATCACCAGCACATCCACATTTGTACGAGTTGGTTTAACCAATACCTTGGGTGGTGCAACCGTGACCACAAACGGTTCAACTACTAAGATTTGGGAAAGCTCAGATACAACCAAATGTACAGTCAACGCTTTAACAGGTGTGGTAACTGGTGTTGCTCGAGGTACGTGCAACATTACTGCCAAGAGCGCTCAGGATGAAAGTGTTATGACCGCCCCTGTCACGATCACAGTTTGGGATGTGACCAGTGTCAGCATCAGTGCTGGTTCAAATCCAACCACCATTGTGGTTGGCGGAGCGGTCAACTCAACCACGTTGACTGCAACAATCAACCCAACTGGTAGCCCACGTCCGCCGTTGGATACAGTCACTTGGAGCGTTGACCCAACCAGCGATCCTAATGCTTGTGGAAGTGTAAGCGGCGGAGTGGTCACAGCAGGGACAGCGGGAGGAAACTGTGTTGTCAGAGCCACCAGCGATGATGATACTTCTGTACATAACACATTTATTGTTAATGTCAGGAAATACACAACTGTCAGCATGACAGGTCCAGCAAGTGCCACACTTGGTGGTAATTCAGCGGCTATCACAGCATCTTGTAATTATGTTGATGGTACTGGCTCTGGTTCAGACACCAATATCACTTGGAGTGTTACTGCTGCAACAATTCCAGTTACATCACCAACATTCTTTGGTTTAAGTGCCTCGACAGGTGCAACAACCACAATCACCACAATCTTGCCTGGTGCGGTAACTGGTAATTACACAGCCAAAGCAACTTGTGACAACAACACCAGCATTTTCGGAATTTGGACAGTTAACGTTGTTGTTCCATAAACCCTTTGCCTTCTTCAACCCCCTCGAGTCAACTCGAGGGGGTTATTTTTTTGGTGCTAAAATGCCTACCATGAACACCCTGCCAATCGGCATTCAAGATTTTCCCACCTTGCGTGAACGGGGTCATGTGTATGTGGACAAAACCCATCTTATAAAACCACTGCTCGAGAATGCAGGGTATTACTTTTTTTCACGCCCTCGGCGGTTTGGCAAGTCGTTGTTGCTTTCTACCTTAAAAGCCATTTTCGATGGTCGCAAGGATTTATTTGCGGGTCTTTGGCTCGAGCATAACCATGATTTTGCGGTGCATCCTGTGGTTCGCGTTGATTTTTCGAGATTGGATTTCTCAGCTCGTTCACTCGAGGTTTCGCTGCTGCATAGTTTGCAACAAACGGCATCTGAGTATGGGCTGACCCTCGAGCAGGACACGGTTCGTTCTGCTTTTGAAGAACTGATTTATAAACTCTCAAAAACCGCCAAAGTCGTGGTGTTAATAGATGAGTACGATAAACCAATCACTGATTATCTGCTCGAGCCTGAAAAGCGCAAGGCTCATCAAGCTGTCTTAAGAAGTTTTTATGGGGTTCTTAAGCCAATGAATGCTTACCTCGAGTTGGTTTTTTTAACAGGTGTTTCTAAAATCGGTAAGCTCAGTTTGTTTTCAGACTTAAATAATTTAGAGGACATCAGCTTAAATGCTGATTTCGCGCTTTTGTGTGGTTACACCAAACAAGAAATTGAAATGGCTTTCCCTACGTATCTCGAGGCTGTGGGACAGCACCTGAAATTCGATTCAGTTGAACTGATGCAACGAATTACACATTGGTACAATGGGTATTCTTGGGATGGGCAAAACCGTTTGTACTGCCCGTTTAGTTTTTTATTGTTCTTGAAGCAAAAAGTCTTTAAGTCGTTTTGGTACGAAACCGGCACGCCCACTTTTTTAGTGGATTTGATTCGTGCGGCGCAACTCAACCCACTTGAGTTTGAAGCCATTGAGTTGCTGGACTCAGAAATTCGTGCTACCAATGTGGATCGAATCAATCCAGTGTCTTTGATGTTTCAAACGGGGTACTTGACCATCCTGTCGCAATCCAATGAGGCTTTTGGGGTGGCTTACACCTTGGGGTATCCCAATCAAGAGGTGCGTCAGGCTTTCTCAAATGATCTGATTCTCGAGTACACCCAAAAAATGTATCCCGATTCGTTTAGCTTAAAGCTCTATCGTTTACTCGAGAAACTCGATTGGGATGGTTTTTTTGCTGCGGTTAATCAAGTGCTGTCCAGCATTCCTTATGAAATTTTCAGGCGTGAAGAAGCCTACCCGCACAGTTTGCTGCATATTATGTTACTGGCAACTGGTTTTAGAACTCAAAGCCAAGTGCAGACCAGTTTGGGTCGAATTGACATTCTGCTCGAGACAGCCACGCATCGGATTATTTTTGAAATCAAAACTTCTGGTACGCCAGAAGAGGCTATGAGGCAAATTGAACTCAACCAGTACGCGGCGGGTCTCGAGTTACCTGTTGTACAAGTTGGTGTGGTTTTCAGCCTCGAGCAGAAGGCGTTTGTAGCGTGGCTTACTGGTGTCAAAGGTTTATGAACACCTTGTTCATTGGTGTTCGGGGTTTTGTTTGAATAAAACCAATTACCCACTCAAGATGTCAGGTTTGTGACAGCTTATACACAAATCTGACAATAATTCATTTTTGTAAGTGTGCTATGCTCCCCCTGCGAAGTATAAAAAAATTCACAATTATTTGAACCTCACCAACATTTTGATTTCATCTTTGTTTGTATCAGATGGTCGCCACACAACCTATTTGTTCAAGGAGGTGAGTTTGAGCATCAGCAATACACGGCATTTGGGATTTTCATTGTTTTTGAATAAGGAGAGATTTATGCGTACAGGTAGACAAAAACACCATATTGTTCCAAAGGCACTTGAACCTGTGTTTTGCCGCATTGGTTCATCAAAAACACTGTTAGAAAAGGTAAGTGAACAATCATGACCAGCAAATTACTTTTAACAGTTTCTGTTGGTTTATTGATTGCTGCTTGCAATCAAGTTCCTGCACCTATTCCCACGCCTACGCCCACACCAACCCCTACGCCGACACCAGCACCAATTGTTATTCATCAAAATACCCGAGTCATAAGCGTCTTAGATGTTGCTATAGGCAGCGACCTCAAATCAGCAAATCGTGTCAGCAGCGAATCTGCTACTTTTACCGTTTCGGGTTCTTCAGTTGCATTTGATGATGTACCCAATAACCGCCGCTACTTATCAAAGAACTTCCCTGTCACTGCCAATCAAAGTTTTAATAACTTAACCCTTTACGCCGTTTACCGCTCGGCAACCAATGTCGGTGGTACTGCCATGCGCGAAATCTCTGATTTTGCTGGCAATTCGATCAGCGCTGCTGATAAAGCCCAAGCCATCAAGCCAACCCATCTGATGAGTTCAGCCAGTGCCATCAATCCAGCAGGGGCGGATTTTGTGGCGCTCAAACCCAGTGAAGCCACTGAACTCGAGGGTATAGCCAGAACAGCAGGTTTGCTTGGTGCTACAGATCGTGTTCTCGAGTATGGTTATGTGGCTCGCCGCCCAAATGGCACTCGGGCTTTTGCCAACACCAACACAGGTTCAGTCACCATTGCCGTAAAATTACCGCGCACAGGGGCTACCACCGACGTCAAGAATTTCACCATGTCTTTTTTATTGGTGGATGAAGCCATCCCACGTTACACCCGCAGCGCCGAAGAAACAGGTGGATCGGGTATTTGTAGCCGTACCCCTAGCTCTGGAACATACGAAGTGATGTTATTTGGTGGAAC
>JAAFJQ010000016.1 GCA_013298185.1 Deinococcales bacterium | reverse complement strand
CCACCAACAAACGTTGCAACTCGAGGGTATCAGGGCTTGGACGGCTGCCTAGTTCTTGAAGCAACAATAAAAAACGATTGAATGCTGACAACGCCGCCTCACGCTGACCAGCCAAATACGCAGCCCTGAGGTAATGTTGCAAAATCATTTCATCGAGTTCATTGTGCTGCCACAAACGCCACAGCAGTGCTGCCACTTGGTTTTGGTCTGGCTCGAGTTTGGCTTGTGCCAACATCGCTTCGCGCCACGCACCTGAAAGCCGTTCACGCTCAGCGCCAATCCATTCGTCAAGCACAGGATGACTGACTTCATACAGAAAAGGTTTTTGGTACAACTCGAGCGCCGCTGACCAATCAGAATGCCCCACCGCCAAACAAAACAACTGAACATCGGTGGGAATTAAAAAACGCACCCGTTTTGGCTGCACCTCCAAGCCACCAGCCCACGGCAGATTTTTAGCGCGGTTCAGCATCAAACGCAACGTATGCAGCGCAACCTGTTCTGGAGCATCAGGGCGAAACAACAACGCCAAGCTCGAGCGGGAAACCCAAGTTCCTTGCATGGCTAAGTAACACAACAACAAAGTCGGTTTGGTCATGGTGATGCCAACCGAAACACCATTGGTGATAATTTGTGGTGAATCGAGTAAGCGCAGCATTCAGACCATTATGCCGAAAATACAAAAACCCTGCTGGTGGTTCTCGAGGTCTAAAAATTCGCAATCCTGCCGCTGACAGGTTGTGGAATATCCACCAATAAACAGCCTTCGACAGCTTCATAGATATTACTTAAAAGTTCCTCAAAAGTATCGCCTTGGGTCGCGCACCCAGGAATGGCTGGTACTTCTGCCCAGAATCCGCCTTCCTCAGCTTCGTGGATGACCACTTGGAGTTTCATCGTTCAATGATACTCGAGAAAAGAAAAAAGAGCAGCCTGTTAAAGGCTGCTCTTGGCTGTAAGAAAAATTTAATTCTGGCTTGGAGCGGTGATTGAAATAGGCTTACGGTTGACTTGCTCGAGAACACTGGTGATCGCATCAAAACCAAAGGTTGGAATTGGTGCAAATGGCACGTTGATTTCAATACTGCTGCTTGGAGCTTGAAGGGTTTTTGCTCCAACGCTCTCGAGGGCTTTGTTTAGACCAGCATCCAAACCAGTCTTAAAAACATCAAAAGTGGTGGCTTTGAAATCTGGGGTGATGGCACTTGGCAGTGGTGTTCCATCTGCCCAGAATGCACGTAAGGTTGGCATGGCAGCTGCGCCACCGTTGGCTAGACCAAAACGGGCTGTGTTGGTGTTACCGATGCCCACGGTTTCTTCGCCAATCACCAAACCACGCTTGGCGCGTTGGAAGCTACTCGAGATGTACTCGCAAGCACTGGCGCAACCACTGTCTACCAGCACAGCAAATGGTCCTTCAAACAAAACGGGGTTGTTGACCTTGAAACTGTTGCCAATTTCTGGGCGTGCCACAAAGCGTTGGTAGAATGTACCGTTTTCAAAGCCTTCTTCGACGCTGTTCTTATCGGCGTTGTACCGTGGGATGCGGCGCATTGGGGCTGGGGTTTTGATAAATGCCCCTGTGGCAAACCAGCGTTCTAAGGCAGAACCACCGCCATTGCCGCGTTGATTAAAAATCACGGCTTTTAAGCCTTTGGTTTGTGCGTCGCGGATCAGGTCATGCACCCGTTGTCCAATGCCTGTAATCAAGTAATCGGGTACGCGCAAAATACCCACGCCATCTGGGCGCAACTCGAGACTTGGCACTTCGGAGGTATTGATGATTTCGCCTTTGACTTGGATGTCTAGTTTTTGCTTTTCGCCACCACGCAGAATTTGCATGGTCATGGTTTCACCAGCGCGGATTTTCACGCCAAAATCAGCTTGGAATTTGTTAATCGCGGCGACATCGCCGTTAAAACTGGCGTAGGTTGTGCCGTTGTAACCAACCCACCTGTCCCCATAGCGCAGACCAGCTTTATCGCCAGGTGCGCCTTTAATCACACTGGTGATCAAGCGGTCACCAATCAGTTTACTGGTCGGGTTGCCTGCGGCATCAAACGTGCAAACACCTGTTGGTGTGTCGCAGTACGTGAAGCTGGTGAAACCAACTCGAGGCGCGGGGCTGGTGGCTGTGCCGCTTCGGTTGGCATTTTCTTGGGCGACAGCTGCTGCGCTTAGGTAATACGCATGAGGGTCTTGGATTTCATTGAACATATCATCCAACAGCGGTTCAACTTTGTCTGTGCCGCATTGCAGACCTGTGGCAGCGCAGGCTTCATCCACTTTGGCTTGGTACTTGGCAATGTGTTCGGTCATGTTGATGGTGCTTGGACCAAAGTACTGCGTATCCAAGAAGAAACTGGCTTGGTCAAATAAATCCTGCGCGGGGCTGCCAATGAATTTTTGCGCTCCTGCGGCACTCGAGCAAATCAGGGCTGCCGTTAAGCTCAGTACAAACTTTTTCATAATCCTCCTAATGCCCGTAATGCTCTGGGCAGGGTTGGTGTGGATAGTATTGTGCTTGGACGAACCCCAAGGGCGTCCAAGGCTTTCTCGAGCATGGCATCGCGCCCGTTGGCTAACACTCCAAGGTCTTCGTTAAACGCGGTGTCAGGTGTGACCCGTTCCGAGGCATACGTTCCATCTGGGCGGATGCCTTTACCGATGGTTAAACCAATTAAGCTGCCGTTGGCAAGGTCAAAAAAGCGGGTGGCGGTGTTCAACACACCATATGTTGCTTCGCCAATCACCACGCCGCGTTTGGCGTACTGCATTTGCGCCGCAAAGACCTCGGCACAAGAGGCACTGTCGGCTGTGACCAGCACCGCGACTTTGCCTTTGAACTGAGCTGGGCTTGGAATGTTGTAGGTTTCGCTTTGCTTATTGCCGGTGCTGACACTGGTCAATCCGTTTTTATAACTGTAGGTGGTTCTCGAGTACCGAGTCTCGAGGACGTTGTTGACTTCGGCAAGAAACGCACCGGGCGCACTGGTGCATTCGGTGGCAACCCCACCCGGGTTATCGCGCAAATCCACAACAATGTTCGTTGCCCCTGCGGTTTGCGCCGCATTGACCAATTCATGAAATTTTGTGCCTACATCTTTGTAGGGGGTGAATTCATGAATCCGAATCAGTGCGGTGTTGCTTGGTAAACCGATTGGTTTTTTGCTTTCAGGTAACCAAGCACTGCTCACCAAAACTGGGGTAACACTGATCTCGAGGTTGGTTTTTCCATCGCGCAGAATGCTCAGGCGCATGGCTTTACCTTCGGCTTCAAGTCCTAGGAACAGGTTTTCGTTTTGGCTGCGTGAACCGGGTAGATTCTGCCCATTGACTCGGACAATCCGATCACCGCGTTTTAAGCCAGCTTTACCGGCTGGACCGTCCTCGCGTACATCCGTCACCACCCGATCCGAAACTCGAGGCAACTGGATTGTACTAAGTTCAAGGCTTGGACTGCCGATACCGCCGCCGCTCAGTTGCCCAGCAAACTGCGTGGCAATATCAGCAGCAACAAAGTAACTGTGCGGGTCTTTGAGTTCTTGAATCAGCAACCCAATTGGGCGCTCGGCATTGACAAACGGGCAATCTTTGGCTCGAGAGGCGCAGTTGCTGTCCACTTGGGCTTGGTACTTGGCAATTAAATTACTCAGATTCACCTGACTAAAGCCATTGTAATTAAATTCAACAAAGAAACTGGCTTGGTCAAATAAATCTTGGGCGGGTGTGCCAATGTAACGCTGCGCTCCAGCCGCACTCGAGAGTGCCAAACCAGCAGCCATCACGAGCGCAGCGTATTTTATTTTGTACCAAAGAGCGGTGTATTTCACTTTGTACCAAAGAGCGGTGTATTTCACTTTGCACCAAGAATCTCGAGGGCTTTCTCGAGTTGCACATCGCGTCCAGCTGCCAGCGCAGCCAAATCTTCTGGCACAAGCACATCTGGGGTGAGGTTCATTGGGAATGGGGTTTTATCCAAATTCAGCATTCGCAAGTAACTGACTTGAATAAAATCATTGTTAATCAGTTGCTCAAGGGTGCTGCCACTGACGCCAAGTTCACCGAAAGTGACTTCACCAACCACCTGAGCGCGTTTGGCACGCTGCAAGAAGTATGCCAGCATCTCCGAGGAATTCTCGGTTTCTTTGTTGACCAAAACCACAACCTTGCCTGTGTACTGAACGGCTGCATTGGCTTGTCCGACGGTACGGCTCTGACCTGCTTCGTTGGTTTCGCGCACCCCGCCGCCGTTGCTGATTAAGCTATAGGTGCTGTCTTGTCCTACAAAACGTTGGTCGTAAATAAAACCACCATCTTTAATAAATGCACCTGCTGCCAAGAGTGCTTCGGAATCAAAACCGCTGTAAGCATCGCGCAAGTCAATAATCACACCGGCTGCATTGTCGCGCACGGCTCGAGCCACATTGGCATGAACTCGGCTGCCGATTTCACCGAACAAATGTGGAATCCGAATCATTAAGGCTTTACCGACATTGCTGCGGTACGGAGCGCGTGGGTCATTGACCAAAACTGGTGTGACCGAGGCGGTTTTGCTTGCCCCAGCCACCACGTACTCGAGGGTCATGGCTTTACCACTGCGCTCGGCAGCATCCAAGCTGGCAAGGGTGGCAGGAGCGCCGTTGATGGTTTTGATTAAATTGCCTCGAGACAAATCAGCATTAAAGGCTGGTTCGCCCGGGAAGGCTTCTAAGACCACCAAACCCTGACCAGGCAGTGGTCGGGTTTGAATACCAATGGTTAAATTGCTTGGTCCTTTACCGTCCAAAAAACGGCTGCTGGTTTCTTCATCTTCGGCACTGACAAGGCGGGTGAACGGGTCGTTGAGTGACTTCATGTAATTCACAATCACTTCACGCCCTTTGTCATAACCACAATTGGTAATGCCTGCACAGGCTTTTTGGACATCTGCCAGCATGGTTTTTTGCAACTCGCGCCAATACGGAACTTTGGCAACACCATTGTAGTAAAAACCAATGTAAAAACTGGCTTGTTTGACCAAGTCCTCGGCGGGTGAGGATTTGGTTTGGGCTTGTGCCATGCTCAGGCTCGAGGCAGCAATGGCAAGGGCAACGAGTAATGGTTTTTTCATGTGTTCTCCTTAGAAGTGGTGTTTGAACCTTTATAGAATACCGAGTTTGATGTGTTCTCGAGTAGGGGATTTTTTACAGAGTCTTAAAGTTCTTGGCACAAAATTGACACTGGTCACTGGTCTTGCTGCAAGAAGTCAGCGAAAGGTAAACTCCTAGGCATGACCGTCTCCGTAACCGAAATGGAACACCTCAAAAAACTCGCCAGACTCGAGATGACCCCAGAAGAAACAGCTGCGGCTGCCAAGGACATCAACAACATCTTAGACAGCTTTCAAGCCCTGCAAAACCTAGACTTAAGCGCCTACCTTGAAATGCCCCGCCCTGTCGCCATGCAGAACATCATGCGCCCAGACCAAGCCACCCCGCCACTCGAGCAATCTGTGGCTGTGGCAGTCGCTGTCGAGAGCGAAGATGGTTTTTTCAAAGTGCCACGTACAGTTGAGTAAAGTGCTTAAGCCCTAGCCCCAAAGCGTTTTTTAATCCCATCCCAAAACTCGAGTATGCCCGACTGCCCATGCAGAAAACTCTGATACTGACTTAAATTCTGCTCGAGTAAATCCTGATGCAAAGCACTGGCTTCCTGCTCGAGGTCAGCTTGTAACAAAGCAGTCAAAGCCGAGGTTTTCATACCAATTTGCACCAAACGCGGCGCTCCAAGGCGCAAAAACGCAATCGGCTTGGCTTGAGTCCCATGCTCGAGCCGAATTGCCAAAGCACAGACCATGACTTCTTTGTCTTTGGCAACAAGGTTAGCAAGGGCAGCGACGCCAGCTTCAAAAGGAATCGGACGCTGATGCGGATTGCCAATTTCACCACTGGGAAAAATCAGCATGGCTCGAGCAGGCGCAGTTAATAACTCGGCGGCGGCATAACGCATACTTTCAAGCGTGCCACGGTTGTTGCCCCGAGCAATACCAAACGCCCCAGCGAAACGCAAAAAACTGTACTTACTCAGGTTCTCCTCGAGCATCATCACACGGTAGACCAGTTGCAAATGCGCCGCTAAAGCGACCCCCAAATACCCATCCCAGAAAGAAACATGAGTCCCATGCCATAAAAGCGGGGTGTCTTTGGGCAGCTCAGACACCGAATAAACACGCAGACTCGAGAAATGACTCCGCAGACTGTTTTTGATGTACCATTGCCAAAATGGTGTGTACAACGAATGATGCTCGGCTTGAATCACATGGTTATTCTGACATATCAAGCCAAAAGTGCAAAAGCATTTGACCTTAGGTAGCTTGATTGTGCATAATAAGGGCAGATGAAGAAGATATTACTCGTATTGGGGCTTATGATTGGCTTGCTAGGGGCGGCTTATGGCACGGTGCAATTTATTCCAACCCCTTGGGGCGACCATGGGCTTCGGGTTGACCCAGACCCAAAAATCAGAGGGAATAGTATTTTTAGGATCATCAAAGACGGACAAACCAAACGCTCGATTTCAGCTGTGGACTTTGAAGCCTACTTGGTCGAATTAACCGGTCAAGGCAACAGCGAATTATGGGTCAGAGCAAAAAACCCAGGTAACGCTTGGACAGATTACTTCTTCACCCTCGAGGGTGGATTACGCAACATCGGCATTGTGGACGGACAAGGAAGCGGCATCACCCAAATTGAGGATTTAGACAACGACGGCAAAGCCGAAATTGCCATGTTCGGCACACCGCTTTCGTTTTTGGTTGGCTTGGACAACACCCGTTCGCCATTCTTAACCAACGTCCTGACTTGGGATGGTCTGCGTTTAGCCGATTCAACCATGCAATACCCCAAGCGGATTCGCACCACGATTCTATTCCACTATTACGATTACCTCAGAGCAGTTGAACAAAACGACACCAATGGCGAAAAAAGTGGCGCTCTTGGGTACTACGCCAACAGCCTGCAAATCGGCGAAGGACGAATTGCCAAAGCATGGCTGATGAACAACGTGCCACAAAAAGAAATGCGCCGTTGGTTACTCGACAATGAATCGCGCATGGTCAACACGTTTTACACCTACCCCGGATGCCGAATTGCTGTCACCCAAGTTCGGGCATTCCCAGTACCCTACCCAACTTGCGCTCGGTGAGTATCAAAAAACAGGAAAAGCCACTTAACTAAAGTGGCTTTTTTTATTTCAGTTTTGAATCAGCTTTGAATCAAAGTCCCAACCCGTTCACCAGCAAATAATTTCTCGAGATTCCCACTTTGGTACATGTCAAACACCACAATTGGCAGTTTTTTCTCCATGCACAGGGTAATCGCGGTCATGTCCATCACCTCGAGACGCTTCTCCACAACTTCGGTGTGGCTTAAGCTATCAAATTTCTTGGCTTCTGGGTTTTTGCGAGGGTCGGAATCATAGACCCCATCCACCTTGTTTTTTGCCATCAGCACCACATCTGCTCCAATCTCGAGAGCGCGAAGGGTGGCAGCCGTGTCCGTCGTAAAAAACGGATTACCAGTACCACCACTGAAAATCACCACCCGTCCCTTCTCGAGGTGACGCATCGCACGACGGCGAATGTACGGCTCGGCGACTTGCTGCATTTGAATTGCGGTTTGCACACGGCTATCCACCCCAGCTCGAGACAGCGCGTCTTGCAGTGCCAGTGCGTTCATGTTCGTGGCAATCATGCCCATGTAATCAGCCGTAGCCGCATCCATGCCCCGCCCATTGCGAGCGCCACGCCACAAGTTACCTGCTCCGACCACACAAGCAATTTCAATGCCCGAGCGGGATTCTCGAGCCTTGGCGATGATGAGCGCCAGTTCAGAAGTGGCTTCGGGGGAAATCCCAAAACCATTGGTGTCTGCCAAAAATTCGCCACTGAGTTTTAAGAGAATACGTTTATACATTCTTCAACACCTGCCTAACATTGCACGCAACGACCAAGCACCCCTCTGTGAGCGCGAACAGCCCGTCAGGTGCTGTCTTGTGAGCAAGAGGGGGTCGAGCGAAGCGAGGGGGAGTGCGTAAGAGGGCATCTCGAGATAAAAAAAGAACGGGATTAACCCGTTCTCAAAAATTCTTTGAACCCCGTCTCGAGGTGCATGACAATGTTTTTGCTGTGCTTGATTCATTGGTATCCCTCGAGAAGTGGCTTTTGTTTTTCGTAGGGGCTTTCCCTCTGTGTTCGCCCTGTGCCAGCAAATTGCATTTGGCTTTTGCCGAATTAGGCGAGGCATGCCTCGCCCCTACGGGGTTTTGTTGCTTTTGGGTTTTGGCGTGGGCGCAACACGTTGCGCCCCTACGGGTTATTTGTTGCCGATTTCAAAACGGGCAAAACGCACGATTTTGGCAGCGCCAACAAGGGCTTTGATGGTTTTGTCGTTGTCTTTGACAAATTTCTGCTCAAGCAGAACGTTTTCTTCGTAGAACTTGGCGAGTTGTCCTGCCACAATTTTCTCAACGATGTTGGCTGGTTTGCCTTCGTTAAGGGCTTTGTTGGTGAGGATTTCTTTTTCTTTCTCGAGGTCGTCGGTATTGACCTCATCGCGGCTGAGGTAGCGTGGGCGCTCAGCCGCAATGTGCAAGGCAACGTCTTTAGCAAGGACTGCGTCGCCGCCTTCGATTTCGACCAGCACACCGATTTTGTCGTTCTGGTGAACGTAGGACACCACCATGCCGCTCGCGCTCGAGAAACGAGCAGCGCGGTGCAAGACCAAGTTCTCGCCGATTTTGGAGATGTTGGCGGCTAAGTGGTCACCTAAGGAAATTTCTTGGTCTAAGAACTTCTGGCTCGAGAGCGTTTCTATTTCGATGGTGCCGTCCACATTGGCGTTTTGGGCAACGTGCTGGGCAAAGTCCGCCACCAGTTTTTGGAAGTCGGCGTTGCGTGCCACAAAGTCGGTTTCGGAGTTGATTTCGACCAAGCCAGCGGTTTTGCCATCGGCAGCCACAAAGGCGCGTACCAAACCATCGGTGGCTTCGCGGTCAGCTTTTTTGGCAGCTTTGACAATACCGCGTTCGCGCAGCAGTGCCACAGCTTTTTCTTCGTCGCCGCCAGCGTCGGTCAGGGCTTTTTTGACATCCATCATGCCAGCGCCGGTCATTTCACGAAGTTTTTTAATTGATTCCATCATCTTGTATCACCCTTTCAAAAGAATGCCTCGAGTGTTGGCTCGAGGCAGAAAATACTTGCTCGAGGTCGTTTAATTCACGGTTTCTGCCAGTTCGCTGGCAAGTTTGCTGGTTTTGGTTGGGGCGACGTATTCGGCGGGCATTTCGGTGTCGTCTTCGCCTTCTGGTGCGGCGCTTGCAACTGCTCCACCGCCACGGCATTCAATAATCAAATCAGCAAAGCGTTGCGCGATTAATTGGATGCTACGAATTGCGTCATCGTTGCCTGGGATGATGTAATCAAGCACATCAGGGTCAGAATCGGTATCAGCAAGGGCAACCACCGGGATGTTCAGCTTTTGGGCTTCTTTCACCGCAATCGCTTCTTTGGTTGGGTCAATAATGAAAATCGCATCTGGCAAGCGGGTCATGTTGCGGATACCACCGAGGTTCTTTTGCAAATCGGACAGCTCTTTAGCCAGCAGCACGCGCTCGGCTTTGGGGCGAGCCATGATGTCGCCGGTGTCGAATTCGCGCTCGAGGGCTTTCATGCGTTCAACCCGTCCGCGAATCGTGCGGAAATTGGTCATCAAACCACCGAGCCAACGCACATTGATGTACGGCAGACCACAGCGTTTTGCCTCGAGTTCAGTGATTTCTTGGGCTTGCTTTTTGGTGCCGACCATCAGGATCACACCGCCGCGTTCGGCGACTTCTTTGACAAAATCAAAGCTGCGATCCAATTGCTTCAAGGTCTTTTGCAAGTCAATGATAAAAATTCCGTTGCGTTCAGCGAAAATAAAACGCTTCATCTTTGGATTCCAACGTTTGGTTTCATGACCAAAGTGAACGCCTGCTTCGAGCAACTGCTTCATTTGAAGGTACGACATCTTTTCTCCGTGGATAACGTTCTGAATTGAATTTCACCAAGCGTGGCTTGAAGCACCCAAGGACGTTACCCAAGCCTCGAGTATGCACCAATTGCTGTGGTGTGTTTGCCTAGCAAACCGACGGAGTGTACACGAAAACCCGTCTTGAAACAAGGGGCAATTCCACCAAATCCCACGCTCGCGCAACGTGGCGACTTCTAAAAACGTGGTACAAACCAAGTATATTTGCTTTTTTAATGAATTGGATTCTCCAGCAAGTAACGATACGTCTTATTGAACTGACCAACATTTTGTAACCCAAAATCCAAAGGAAAACTCGAGAGAAAATAATATCGAGTTGGTGATTCATAATCGTGGACTTCGCAATACCATCGAGTTTTGAGAAATGGATATACACGCCCTAATTCTCGAGTGATTTCAGAGTACACTTGCGCTCGAAACAAGACTATTTTGGCAAGGCGGTGCTTTCGGTACGAACCGAAATTCGGCATCATCCAGACAACTGTATCTGACTTGGTTTTGACCCTTATTTCATGAAAAAATCCTGCACACCCAGGACTACCACAATCACAGCTCATGAGGAAATACTTTCCTGAGTGGTACATAGACTTTACAAGTCTGTCAAGACAAACAAAAGTGTCTTCATAAAACGCCTCATCGTCTATCCAGATTTTTGATTGAAAGTAAATACCGTTTCTGCCTTGAACTTGAACAATTTGGAACTTAAATTGATTTGGCATGATCCGTGGTGATTATTTTTTGATTGCACCACCGCAATCGGAAGAAGTTTTCTCGAGAAACTTTACAAAGAAACTCGAGAACCGAACTGAATCGTAAGGCAAGTCTGGAACAATGTCAATGTATGCGGTCATGAACTCGCTGCCCCAAGATTTATGGGGTATTGGCTGACCAACTACCAGATATTGAAATGTTCATCTCAAACAAAATTCGTGTGCTAGCGTAATAACGGACTCGAGTCCCATCACTTTACGAAGGAAACCAATATGACCACCTATCCAGTCAGATACTGCTACAATCAGCCTCAATGCTTGTCCATGCCCAATCCGAATGCTTTTAATTGGGGTTTTATGCCTGAATTCAGCCAACCCAAAGATTATCCTTTTGAATTTGAAATCAAACCAGCCATTGAAGCTGTTTTGTACATCGCTTCTCGAGTGCAACATCCTTCGATTTATCATGTTCTTAAAATTCTGTACTTCGCTGACCGCAAGCACCTCGAGCAGTACGGGCGTTTGATTTGTGGTGATTACTATGTCCCAATGAAAGATGGTCCCGTGGCGAGTCATGTCTATGATTTGCTCAAAGATGCCAGACGAGGCATGGCGGGTTATGGCTTTGCCATTCGGGAAGCATCCGACACCAAAAATCTCCCTGTTGTTGTGACCTTAAGGGACCCAAACTTGGATGAGCTTAGCAAGTCTGACCTCATTTGCTTGGATGAATCCATACAAGAAAATGCCACGCAAAGTTTTGGGCAGCTTCGCGCCAAAAGCCACGATGCAGCTTGGAATGCGGCTGATCCAGATCATATTTCGCTCGAGAATTTGGTTTTGGGAATGGAAGAACCGAGTGCCTTGCTGTCGTATTTGCGGAATCCACATCCTTAAGCTATGGCGCAGATAGACTATTTCACGATTCATCATTTGCCATTGGTACAAACCAAGCCACCCAAAGCCAAATTTGTGCTGGTGGTAGATGTGGATGCTGCCAATCAGTATTGCTTGTGCTTTTTTATCAACTCAAAAGTGAATTATGGTTCAAAACCCGAAAGCCTGCCCTGCTTTGTTGACATTGCCTGTGCCGAGTACGAATTTTTGAGCCACGACTCAACCATTGCTTGTCATGATATTCGTACCATTCCGTTCTCTGATTTTCCAAGCACTTCGTTTCGCCAGCGTTTGTCTGGCTCATTGTTGTTACAAGTCAAAATCGCTGTTCAAAACTGCCCCACCATCAGAGAAGCACACCGCAAGAATCTTGAGGCTGTATTTTTAAGGCTTGGTATCTAAAACCACTTAGACCAGCGCCACCCAATCTGACTCGAGCAAAAATGGAAAGCTCATGCCTGCAATATCTGAAAGCGGCAGGACATCCTCGTGCAGTTCATAGCCAAGTTCAATCATGATCTCACGGCGTATTTGGCAACGCTCGAGCAGCCTTGGCTCGAGCCGAGCGCGAAGTTCAGTATCGGCTAAGACCAAACCATCTTCCATGTTGATGACTGCGCGGCTGTGCTTGGGAATTGGAATCAGGTCTTGTTGAATTGCCATGCCAGAGCGCAACGCCCCACCACTTGCATGGAACGGACTCGAGAGCCATTCATCATAGGAAATCAAATGACCGGGGTTGAGCGCCAACTGCCAATCATCAGAAATCACGGCTTGGGTTTTTTGCAGCACCTCCGCGCCAGTTGCACCCACCTTGAGTGCGGCATACCATGTTTTCACGGTTGCCAAATAATTCTTGAGTAAACCCAAGTAATTGTCGGCATCGGGGTCGGAGCGCTGGATGGTACGTCCAGCGCGGCAAGTCAGACTACCCAAAACCCCAAATGCCATTTGTGCATATGCTCCCCGCTCGAGACGGCGCTGACGGGGGCTGCCCAAACCACTGGGGATGCTCTGGGCAAAATTGACCATTGGGTGACAAGCGTGTTCCAAGCCATGTGCTAAAAAGGCATTGGAGGTCTCGCGCTCGGAAATACCAACTTTTAAGCCGCGAATCGCCTGATACACCGCTTGGCTGCTGACTTGGGCGGCGTACTCGGCAAATGCAATCATCTCTGGCTCGAGGGTGGTGCGTAAACCATGTTCGGCGCTCATGAGTAAGTGCGTGGCATTGCTTGGGATTGAACCAGTCACGCCCTCTATCGCTTCGATAATCCAATGCGGCAACTCGAGGGTTGTCATGGGTTTCCAACCAATTGTGGCGCAAGTCATGCCCCGACTCAGCCCTGATTGCTCGAGTAATGTCTCGAGCGTTTGGCTTTGGCTGCGGTCTTGGTCGGGCAAGGAAAAATCTTGGTATAAGCGCAACTCGAGGTCAATTTGCACAGTAGCTTTGGCGTAATCCATGTTTTCATTGCCTAAGAGCAAACTTGGTTTCTGCCCACGCACCCAAACCAACAAGGCTTCTTCAAAACGTGGCGCGAAACCAGTCAGCCACAGCAAATTGGCAGCGTGTTCACGATCAGCGTAGATACAAACCGCCTCGAGATTGGCGTTCTCGAGGGCGGTTTCGAGTTTTTTCAGGCGCTCTTGGAATACCCGAGGTGGCAGAATAGGAGCGTCACCAATCGGGTTGAGGGTCGGCTCGAGTTTCTTGAAATTCAGCATAGGGCAGTTTACAGCAGTCTCGAGAAGGCTGTGGCTGGGTTTTTACACCAATCTAAGCATTTGTGGTTATCGAACTGCTCTAGGCATTCGGGGTATGCTGTGCGGCGTGACGAATTCTGCAACTTCTCGCCCTGCACGTCCGGGCGCTCCATCTCCGGGGGCAAGCAAAGCGGTCAGGCGAGCTTTAGGGTACTTAAAAGCCTATCAACTCGAGGCGGTTGGTGCATTGGTTTCTTTGCTGCTGGTAACAGTCGCCAACCTTTTTGCGCCGCAACTGATTCGGATTGCCATAGACGATGGCATTGCCAAAAGCAATTGGGAGATGGTTTTGTATGCCGTCGGTGGCTTAATCGGCGCTGCCTTGGCACGAAGCCTGTTTACCTTTTTGCAAGGCTACCTCGCGGAACGCGCCTCGCAGGGGGTGGCATTTGACATGCGCGAGGGTTTGTTTGAAAAACTGCAACGCCTTGGCTTTAGTTATTACGACCAAGCCCAAACCGGTAATTTGGTGACTCGTCTGACTTCGGATGTCGAAGCGGTGCGTGGCTTTGTGGGTACAGGCATTGTCCAGATTGTGGCGGCGCTGCTGACGTTACTCGGCACAATTGTTGTGCTGCTCCTTATTAATTGGAGTCTGACACTGGTGGTACTGCTGACCATCCCACCGATTTTCTATCTTCTTTTTCGTTTTGTCAGCCAAATCGGACCGCGTTTTGGGCAGGTGCAAATGGCGCTTGGTAAACTCAACACGGTTTTGCAAGAAGACCTGCGCGGCTTAAAAGTGGTTCGGGCGTTTGCTCGAGAACAGCACGAAGAAAAGCGTTACTCGGTTGCCAATGCTGATTTACTCGAGAAGAACGTTGTTACAATTCAGTCCATCGCTGGGATTTTCCCGAATGTGTTGCTGTTTGGCAACCTTGGAACGCTGGCGGTGGTTTGGTACGGTGGTCTCGAGGTGATTGGTACTCGCCTGAGCTTAGGCGAGTTACTGGCGTTTAACTCGTACCTTGGGTTTTTGCTGCAACCGATTTTCACGATTGGTTTTTTAGCGGCTGGTTTGGCTCGAGCGGGCAGCAGCGCCGAGCGGGTGTTTGAAGTGATAGACGCACCACTTGATGTGACCGATAAGGCTGGAGCGCAACCCATGCCGCCGCTCCAAGGCAAAGTTGAATTTAAGGATGTCAGTTTCCGCTATGTTGGCGCGGAAAAAGAAGCACTGCGCGGCATCAGTTTTAGTGCCGAAGCAGGACAAGTCGTGGCGATCATCGGTGGGACAGGCAGTGGAAAATCCAGCCTGACCAACCTGATTCCACGTTTTTATGATGTCACCAAAGGCAGTATCCAAATAGACGGCATGGACATCCGCGAAGTGCAACTCTTGAGCCTCCGCGCTCAAATTGGTATTGTGCTGCAAGAAGCCACACTGTTTAGTGGTTCAGTGCGCGAAAACATTGCCTACGGCAAACCCGAAGCCAGTTTAGAAGAAGTGATTGCCGCCGCCCAAGCTGCCCAAGCCCATGACTTCATTTCTAAGCTCGAGCATGGTTATGAAACCATTGTCGGTGAGCGTGGCATTGGTCTAAGCGGCGGTCAGCGTCAGCGTTTAGCGATTGCTCGAGCGCTCCTTGTTAAACCCAAAATGCTGATTCTCGATGACAGTACCAGTGCGGTGGATGCCCAAACCGAAGGGCTGATTCAAGAAGCGCTTGACACCCTGATGCGCTCGGAACGCCGCACGACTTTTGTGATTGCCCAACGCATCAGCACGGTTCGGGCAGCTGACCTGATTTTGGTGTTGGATCAAGGGCAAATCAAAGCCAGTGGCACACACGACCACCTGCTCGAGACTTCGGAATTGTATAACGATATTCTTGGTTCTCAACTCAGGGACGATTCAAATTTGCCCCAAAAAGGCGGTGCAGCATGAGAGGCGGACCTCCCGGTAGTTTAGCCAGCATGGCAGGTGAAAACGAACGCGCCAAGAACCGTGGTGCAACTGCCAAGCGTTTAATTGGTGAATTCAAACCGTTTGGCTCGAGCCTCGGTTTTGTTGGGCTTCTGGTGATTCTCAGCGCCCTCTCGCAAGCCGCTGCCCCGTGGCTGGTCGGACGCGCCATAGACGAAAATATTTCTAAGTTTGACCCCAATGGTTTGCTGCTGCGAATGCTCGAGCTACTGGCGGTGTATGTGGTTGGGATGCTGGTCGGCAGACAGCAAATTGCGGTGGTCGGCACGATTTCACAAAAACTCTTGGCTGGTTTGCGCTTGCGCCTTTTCTCGAGCTTGCAAAAACTACCACTTGGTTACTTCGATAAACGCCCAATCGGCGACTTGATGAGTCGTGTCACCAACGACACCGACACGCTCAGCCAATTCTTTGGACAAGGCATCACCCAGTTATTTGGTTCGTTCTTTGGTCTGATTGGCATTCTGATAGCCATGCTGACCCTGAATGTGCCACTTGCTTTGGTCAGTTACTTGGTGATTCCCGCGATGCTCCTGACCACCAGTTTCTTCGCCAGCCGCGCCAGAATTGCATTTCGGAAAACTCGAGAAACCGTGGGAGATGTGACTGCCGATATTCAACAAGAAATTGGCGGCGCAAGGGAATCCCAAGCCTTCAACCGCTCGCAAGCCAACATCAACCGCTTCAGAACTCGCAACGCTGCCAACCGCGATGCGAATGTCCAAGCTGTGGGTCTGACCAGTGCTTTCTCACCCGCTATAGAATTTTTAAGTACTGTAGCAACTGCGCTGGTGATTGGTTACGGCGGTTATTTGGTGCTGAACAACCAACTCACCGTTGGGTTACTGGCGGCTTTCTTGCTTTATGTCCAGCAATTCTTCCGTCCAGTCCAGCTTTTATCGAGCATCTACACCCAAGCCCAGAGCGCTTTGGCAGGAGCAGAACGAATTTACGCTATTCTGGACGAAACCCCAGAACCCGCCGATGTACCTGATGCCAGGGTTTTGGCGCGTCTCGAGGGTCGAGTGGAATTTGACCAAGTGGTCTTTGGTTACGACGCGGCTCGTCCTGTGCTGAACAACATTTCGTTTACCGTCGAACCCGGGCAGACTGTAGCACTGGTTGGCACAACAGGCGCAGGAAAAACCACGGTGGTCAATCTTGTACCGCGTTTCTACGATGTCACCTCTGGCACGATTCGCATAGACGGACACGATGTCCGAAGCCTGACTCGAGCCAGTTTACGCGCTGAAATGGCAATGGTACTCCAAGAACCATTTTTATTCTCAGGCACGATTCTCGAGAACATCCGCTATGGCAAACTCGAGGCGACCCAAGCCGAAGTTGAATCAGCTGCTAAAACCGCCAGCGCCCATGATTTTATTCGTGCCTTACCAAATGGGTACGACACACCGATTGGAGAAGGCGGCGGTGGTCTGAGCCAAGGGCAACGCCAACTGATTGCTTTTGCTCGAGCCGTACTGGCAAATCCCAAACTCCTAATCCTAGACGAAGCCACCGCCAACATAGACACCCGCACCGAAGCCCTGATTCAAACCGCCCTCGAGAGTTTATTAAAAACCCGCACCAGCATCGTCATCGCCCACCGATTAAGCACAATTCAACACGCCGATAAAATCATTGTTCTCGAGCAAGGCAAAATCCTCGAGTCTGGAACACACAACGAACTGCTCGAGAAAAACGGTAAGTACGCCGAGTTGCACGCAAGGCAATTTAGGGTGGCGAAACCAAGTATTACGGCGGCAGTGACAGCGTAATTGGTTAAAAGACAGGTTGCTCGAGGGCTTCAGCATTTTCCGAATCGGTATTTTGCGAAAAACGCAATGCCTCAGGTACTCCCCCTCGCTTCGCTCGACCCCTCAAAGAGGGGTTCTAGGGCGAGGTTCTCGCTCCTCGAGACTGAAAACCATGTCTCTGAATGAATTTTCAGCACCCCACCCCATCCCTCTCCCTGCGCGAAGCGCGTTGTTTGGGAGAGGGTGACAAGCGAAGCGCGTCGGGTGAGGGGGGCTGACTGACCATGTTGCGCTATCTACTGAGAGCGCTTTTATGTTTTTCCAAAGGCTCGAGCCGATGGCTGATGGCTTTATTGCTGCACTGGGTGCAGTTTCTCGACCTCGCCACCAAATAAGTGCTTCATGTCGCCCTTAAAGCTGTAAAGCAAGTAATCATTTTGTGGCACCTCGAGACTCATTTCTTGCTCAACCGTCATGTTCTCGAGATAGGCTCGCATACAGCGAATGCTGTTACCGTGGGCTGAAATCAGGATATTCTTGCCATCGCCTGCGGTTCGTAGTAACTCGTGAATGAATGGGTAAACGCGCATCTCAACCATCTTGACGCTTTCACCGTTGGGTGGTGGAACGTCGTAGGAACGATGCCAGACTTTGTACATGTCAGGGTGTTCTTTTTGAATGTCCGAGTGCAAACGTCCGCTCAGGTCGCCGTAACTGCGTTCGATGATTCGATCATCGGTGATGATTGGCACACCGTAGGTGTGTGGCTCGAGCAGAATATCGAGGGTGTGGCGGCAGCGCAGCAAACGGCTGGTGTACGCCACGTCAAAGCGGATGTGTGACAGTGTCTGAGCAATGGCGGTGGCTTGTCCCACGCCAACTTCGGAGATGTCAACATCCACCCAACCTGTGAAGGTTTTGGTGCCGCTTGCGTTGAAGGTCGTCTGACCATGCCGAACAATATAAAGATTGGATGCCATAGCGACTCAGATTCTAGCAGTTCTGGGGTCAGGCGCATATCAGGGCGTAAACTGAGTTTATGAACTCGAGTTTGATTCGTGGTTTGCACCTCGCCCATACGTTTTTGACCACCCTGCCTTTTCCTCATGTCGGCGAAGTGCGCGAGGGCGAATTTCGCAATGCCAGTGGCTATTATCCAGCCGTTGGTTGGACACTTGGTATCCTGCTGAGCCTGTGTTTTTGGCTTGTCTCGAGTTTACCTCAGGCAGTTGGAGCTGCACTGATTCTGGCTTTTTGGTTTGGCTTAACAGGGATGTTGCACTTTGATGGCTTAGTGGATTGCGGTGATGCTCTGCTGGCAGCTAAACCACCCCAAAAGCGTCTCGAGATTCTGTCCGATGTTCATATGGGCGCTTTTGGCTTGGGGGTGGGCGCGGTGCATATTCTGCTCAAATGGAGCGCCTTATCAAACATCGGGGCATGGTTGCCGCTTTTGCTTGCACCTGTGTTGGCTCGAGCCGCGTTGCTGATTCCCATGAATTTGTTTGGTAGCGCTCGAGCCGAAAGCCTTGGCGCTCGGTCAAGAGAAGGCAATTGGCAAGTTGGTTTTTTGATTGCCCTACCTGCGGTGCTGTTTGCACCTAAGTTGGCTCTTGTGGCGGTTTTCGCAGCACTAGCCGTGGCGTGGTTTGCCTCGAGTCGGCTTGGCGGCGGCATCAGCGGCGATGTTTACGGAGCAATTGTGGAAATTACCGAGGTGGCTGTGCTGATTGCGGCTTTCACTTAAAATTGCAGTAGACTCGAGTTATGCAGCGTTTTTTGATGCTTTTTTTGCTGTTCTGTTCTTCGGCACAAGCCCAGCTCCTAACGGGTAAAGGGGCTGAATTGCCACTTCAATCGATCCAAACCCCGCACTTTGATGTGCTGCACCCAGCGCGTTTAGAAGGTTTTGCGCGTCGAGTGGCTGCCGCCGCCGAGAAAATGCGAAGCGGTGTGATTGAGACTGTTGGTAACGACCCCGGACGTACTTTTATTCTGGTCAACGACGAAACCGATGATTTCAATGGTTTTGCCGTGCCAGGACCGTATCCGTTTATTCGGGTTTTTGCTACGTTCCCACGTCCCACCGATATTGGCGCTCAGTGGCAAGACGCGATGCACGCCCTTATGACCCATGAATTTGCACATGTGGCACACTTAAGCACCCGCGACGACTTGCGTAACACCTTGCGTGGCATTTTTGGAGCAGTACCGGGTTTGCTCGAGGCTCGAGTGCCGCCTGCGTGGTTTCTCGAGGGGTACGCGGTGTACTTGGAAACCAAATTCACTTCGGGTGGTCGTGCTAAAGACAGTGCTGTGCGTACTTTGCGGGCGCAGATGGCTCGAGCAGGTGTTTTCCCAAGTCTGTCGGATGCGGGTGTTGGCGTCAACGAAGATTATCCGTTTGGCAACACCCGTTATGTGTTCGGAGCGGGTTTTGTCGCATTTTTAGCTGAGCGTTTTGGTGAAGCTACAATCCGTCAAGCCATTGCTTTGTACAATCTTCGTCTGAGTTTTGCCGATGCGTGGTTTGAACTGACCAAGCAGTCCCTCGGCAGCTTATGGGCAATTTGGACTGACCTCGAGAAAACCCGTGCTACCAAAGAACTCGAGTCGCTACAAAATTCAAAGCTCGAGACGGGGCAGCGTTTGCATCTTGGTAGCGGTGCGCCAGCTTGGAAAACGGATGGTTCGTATGCTTTTATGAGCGGCTTGCAAGTGCGATTTGTAAAAAACGGTGTTCTCGAGGAACGCCGAATTCCACTTCCATCCCGTCCAAGTCGGCTTTCATGGGATGGTGAGACACTGGTTTACTCAAGGCTTGTGGTGCGTGGTGCAACCACTTACGGTGAGGTTTTTCGGCTCGAGAATGGCATTGAAAAGCAACTCACCCAGCAAGCTCGAGCCAGAGATGCAATTGTTGATGGGCAGTGCATTATGTACGTGCAGGATTACTTAGAAAACTCGAGTGTCCGAAAAATCTGTGGTTCAAAAGACGAATTGGTTTACGCCGCGCCCGAGGGCTGGCATTTGTTTCACCTCGCCCCTCGAGGGCAAAAATTGGCTTTGACGGTGTGGCGACCGGGGGGATTCTTGGATATTGCTGTGCTGCAAAACAACAAACTCGAGTTGATGACCAGCAACGCGGCTCAAGATCAATTCCCAACTTGGGTGTCCGATAACCGATTGGTGTTCTCGAGTGATTTATCTGGTAGCGCTCAGTTGTATCAAATCGAGCTAAACGACCCGACTCGAGCTTTACGGCTGACGGCAGCAGCAGGCGGGGCATACATCAGCAGCCAAGCCCCCAATGGCAACCTGAGCTTCTCGAGTTACACCAGCAGTGGTTTTGAAACCCGAATTGTTAGCCTCAAGTCAACTACATCTGTGCTGCTTGAGAAAAACCAACCTCAACCATTTGATGATTTGTCTGGACTCGAGTACCCTGTGGTTGCTTACACACCCCTGCCTGCACCTGTTTTTTGGTATCCCGCCACCACCACTGGCTTAGGCGCAACCGTGGTCGGAGCAGACCCTGCGGGGGTGTTCTCATGGCAAGCCTCAGCGGGATTTGATGTGCTTGGCGGCACAGGTTGGGGCGCAAATTTCAGCCTCAACTTTGCACCGAGCCTCGAGTGGAGTGCCAATTTTACGGCAGCAGTTGACTCGAGCGGTTGGGGGATTCGCCTGTCCGCGCCGTGGGCTGGTCGGGGCGAATCGCAACTTTCTGGACGAGCAAGTTACATCATTCGCCCAAGTATCGGGTTGGTCAACGGCACACCGTTTGTTTCAATGTTTACCTTCTTAGGTGCAACCCAAAGCGATGATTGGGATTACCTCGAGTACGGTTGGGGCATTAGCACTTCTGTTGCCTCGAGTGGGCGGTTCAGTGCCGCCATTTCCTTAGCTGACTTGGTTTCTGGTCAACCAATACAGCTTCAACTGTCCATACGCGGGCAATTCTCGAGCAGTCCGACCTTGCAAATGTTGTTGCAAACCCACAATACTTTTCAAATCCGTTGGCGCACCGAAGATGGTTTCCTGAGTTTTGAACGAATTACTTTACAGTCATTTATCAGCCTCGAGTACAGCAATACCTTAAGCTCCACAGTTGGCGTTCGACTTTTGGCTGATCTGATTTTTAATTATTTTGCCCCACTGACTTTTGGACTCGAGTTAAGTTACGGGAACGGTTTTGCGGTTCGCCTCGTAACCATGTTACCGCTCGAGCAGTTGAGGTGAAGATGCAGGAAAAAGATTAAAGGTCAAAGGTAAAAGTAGGTTTTTCGGTTTAAGAATTCTGTTAGGTTAGAAGCGCATACTGCATATCGGACTTTAGGACGATGACAAGAACAATTTATTCTGCAAGAATTCATTTCGTGAACGTCATCTCAGCATTTTCCCCAGCTTGGTTTTAGAAACCAATTTGTCATTCATTCGTTCTTGTTGGTCACGGGCGAGGCGTGCCTCGCCCCTACGGTTCAGCTTCTCGAGCCAAGTTCTATCTTTCCTCTTTTCTCTCTCCCTAGGAGTTCTGCATGAAAACATTTTTACTCTCCGCCATTGCCATCTCGAGTCTCGGGGTAGCCAACGCTCAAACCCTCTCGAAGTTTGCTCCTGCCAATGCACTGGCGAGCATTGAATTAAACGACTTGGCTGGGGCGCGTAAGCAAAGTGCGGCGCTGTTCAAGCAACTTTCTGACCTGAACCTTGGTGCGGTGATTGCCGAAGCCACAGGCAGCAGCCGTGCTGAGCAACGCGATTTGGAAACGATGCTGGCTGATTTTGGTAGCTTGGTAGACCGTGAAGGCTTGGTTTCATTGTACCTAAGCCCGAAAAATGGTCAGGTTGGGTTTTTAATGGCAGCTCGCCCAGCTGCCAACGCTGATGCAAAAATGCAGAAATGGATGCGTGACAGTGCCAAAACCATGAATGCTCGAGGCAGCCGAATTCTGGGTTTTCCTGTGTTTCAAAGTACAGCCTTGAACTTTGGTTATATGGGCGGCTTAGCGTATGCCGCTTCGGACACAACCATGCTAAACGAATTCCTCAGCCGTTTTCGCAACCAAGGCAATTTTAATCGCCCAAGTTTAGCTGCCAGCAGCAGTTATAGCGAAGTGATGAACCAAGTTGGTGCAGGTAACATGCGTTTGTACTTTGATTTACGCAATGCCAGCCAGTTGGCAAGGGGCATCATTGATATGGTAGACCCAGAATTGCCCGGGATTAAACTCGAGCCAGTGCTGGACGCCCTGACCACGTATGGACGGTTTGCTGGGGCTTGGCGTGTCACCCCAGAAGGCATTGATAACACCACCATCACCGTTCCAGAAGCACGCGGCGCAGATACACAATTTGCTCGAGTCCTTACTCCAAAAGATGCGATTGACCTCAAAGCCGCCAGTGTTGTTCCAGCCACGGCAACAGGTTTTAGCACCAGCAGCAATAACTTTACACTTTGGTATGACTGGCTCTCGAGCATCCTAGATCGCACAGGTGCGAACCCCGGCGGCTTAGACAATTTCTTCAAAGGCGAATTTGGCATTGATGCCCGTAAAAGCATTTTATCGTGGACGACCGGTGAACTTGCCAGCGCCACCTTTGTTGGCAAAGGCGCAACCCAATCAATTGGTGAAAGTGTGCAGTACATTGGCACAAAAGACGAAAAAGCCACCACCGAGATGATCGAAAAAGTGCTACCAAAACTGATTGAAATTGGTCAAAGATTGGCGCAACAAAAAGTCAACAATAAATTCACCAAATCCAAATTTGGCAGCACCGACATCTACCGCTTTGTGATTGCTGATAACACACCATTTGTGCTGGCAGTGAGAGACGGATTCTTGATGGTTGCCACCTCAGACACAGGTATCACCGCCGCCCTTTCCAGCGGTGCGAAACTCGAGAGCAGCACCAATTACAAAACCGCCACGGCTCGAGTTCCCAAAGATGCTTTAGGCTGGAGTTATGGCGATACCACCACCAGCTTAAAAAGCGCGGCTGACGGAGCAAGCCAAGTTCTCGAGTTGGTACTGAGCTTGGGCTTAGACTTAAAACCAAGCACCAGCAAGAAATTGGTGGGTGGGATTACTGGAATGCTCAACACGCTTGGCGACCGAGCTGGATTTGCAGTTTCATGGACAGAGGCTGTGGCTGCGGGAACAAAAACACGGAGTTTCCAACCAGTCAAGTGGTAAGTGGTTTTGAGCTGTGAGCTATGAGCTATGAGCTATGAGCTGTGAGCTATGAGCTATAAGCTATGAGCTTTGACTGCATCAATTAAGCCACATCACATTCCAAATCAACCGTAGGGGCTTTCCCTCCGTGTCTGCCCTGTAGGGCAACATAAAGCGCAATTTCCCTAAGAACAATTTCTCGAGCTGGCTGCATCAGAACCGAATTGCCAACCAAACAGCAATTCGGTTTTTTGTGGTTATACTGCCCACCATGATTGCTTTCCTCCAAGAAATTCTGCGTTGTGAAAGTCGCACGTACCACGAACAAGCCCTTGCCAATCGTCTTGTTCTCGAGATGCAGCAACAGGGTTTTGATGCCGCTTGGATTGACCAAACTGGTAATGCCCTTGGCTTGGTGCGTGGACGTGAACGCGGCGCGGCGACGATGTTGCTGACGCACCTCGACCACATTGATGTTGGCGATACGGCTTTGTGGAAGCATCCACCTTTTGCTGGGGTTCTCGAGGATGGTGAAATCCATGGGCGTGGTGCGGTGGATATTAAAGGACCACTGGCAGCGCAGCTTTTTGCTCTGATTGGTTTGATCAAAGCTGGGCAGCGCCCAAAGCACGATGTCCTGCTTTGTTGCCCCGTCGAAGAAGAAGAAGGTGGGCGTGGCATGGAGGAATTACTGGCAAAGCTGCCACTCGAAACGCCACTTGGGTTGCTCGAGATTGGGGCTTGCGTGGTTGGTGAACCAAGCGGCAACCGAATCATGCTTGGGCATCGCGGGGTTTGTCGTTGCACGGTGCGTTTTCATGGGCGGGCGCATCATGCCAGCCTTGGGCTTCATGCCGAGAATCCGCATTTTGCGTATGCGGTGTTTCTCGAGCGCTTAAAAAATTTGGAGTTGCCTAACCATCCGATTCTTGGTCGCTCGAGTATTTCACCCACCACGATTCATGCCGATACCAGCAGCAATAACCTCACGCCCAATACCATCACCCTGACTTTGGATTGGCGCACCACTTTTGAAGATGGCGCGGCAGTTCGGCGCATTCTCGAGCAGCTACTCGAGGGTTTACCTGCCACATTTGTTTCTTACGATGATTGGACAGGCGGCGCAGATGGTGTGAAGAATCCTGGATTTATCACCGAACCGAATCACCCATTGGTACAAGCCCTACATCAAACTCGAGATAGTCTGCTTGGCGCATCCAAAACAGGTATTTGGCAATTTGCCACCGATGGACGCTGGGCGCATAAAGTCGGCATTCCCTGCGTTGGCTTTGGTCCTGGAGCAGAGAACCTAGCTCATACCACCTTGGAACGAATTTCAGTCCAACAACTCGAGGAGCATGTGATGGTCTTAAAGCAATTTTTGCTCGAGTAGAAAAGACCTTGTTATTGAGAATCAATTATCAGTAAGATACTCGGGTGAATAGCTCGCCCTTACCCGTCACGGTTTTATCTGGCTTTCTTGGCAGTGGAAAAACCACGCTGCTCAACCATATTCTGGCGAATCGCCAAGGCAAACGTGTTGCCGTGATTGTCAACGACATGTCCGAAGTCAACATAGACGCGCAAATCATCCAGAACGAAGCCCACCTTTCGCGCACCGAAGAAAAACTGGTTGAAATGAGCAACGGCTGCATCTGCTGCACCCTGCGCGAAGACCTGCTGCTCGAGGTGGGAAAACTAGCCAAGGAAGGGCGTTTTGATTACTTGGTGATTGAATCCACCGGTATTTCCGAACCCCTGCCCGTTGCCGAGACCTTTACCTTTGAAGACGAAACCGGCTCGAGCCTGAATAGCATCGCTCGCTTAGACACCATGGTCACGGTGGTGGATGCTTTTAACTGGTTGCGTGATTGGGATGCAGCCCAAAGCCTACGCGAACGCGGTAAAACGGCTGGCGAAGCCGATGAACGCACTGTGACTGATTTGCTGGTTGAACAAGTCGAATTTGCCAATGTGATGGTGCTGAACAAAACCGATCTTTGCACCCCAAGCGAAATCCAAAGGCTCGAGGCGATCTTAAAGCAACTCAATCCAACTGCTAAGTTCGTTCACTCGAGTTGGGGGAAAATCCCGCTCGAGCATGTTTTAGGCACAAACCTTTTTGATTTTGACCAAGCCAGCCAAAACGCGGGTTGGTTGCGTGAAGCTCGAGGTGAACACACCCCCGAAACCGAGGAATACGGCATCAGCAGCTTTGTTTACCGTGCCAGAAAACCATTTCACCCAGAGCGTTTCCATCAAGTCTTACAAGGCGATTTTACAGGTGTGGTGCGAAGCAAAGGGCATTTTTGGCTGTCCTCGAGAATGGAATACGCGGGTTCATGGGCGCAAGCTGGACGCATTGCACGTTTTGACATGGCGGGGTTGTGGTGGGCAGCCGTGGATCAATCGCAACGCCCAAATGATGAAGAATTTACAGCCTATCTCGAGGATATTTGGTCAGAACCATTCGGAGACCGCCGTCAAGAAATTGTGTTCATCGGCGCAAAAATGAACCGCGCCCAAATTGAGCAGCAGTTAAACACTGCGCTCCTGACCGATGCAGAAATGGCTGAACCAGAAAAATGGGAATTGTATCGTGATCCATTACCTGTGTGGGGTCGAGAATGAACCAAACCCAAAATCCAATGACCGTACAAATGTGGCTCTGGGGCTTAGATGCCATTCGTGGTGACTTAGCCGCCCGAGGCTTTCACAAACTCTACCGCCCCAACAACACCGAATCCAGCGTTTACCAACTCGAGCAACTGCACCTGCATGGCTACGGCATTTGGCTCGAGGATACCGAGCAAACACTGGTTTACCGCCGCCCAAGCAAAAACTGGTACGCCCTGCCCAAAAGCGCCAAAGTCTGCATTGAACACTTCACCCAAAATAACCTTGCGTGGTGCGATGATGCCCGCCCTCGAGCCGTACCGCACGCCCAAGCCCTTGGGGTGATACGCCCCATGATTCTCGAGTACGAAAACTGGTTGGCAGCCCGACACGGCAACATCCGCGAAGCGCAACTCAAGAACATTCCCAATCAAAAAGTACGCCGTGCCGTGGCAGCCTGGCAAGACTTTGTTAGGATACCAACATGATAACCAAAAACACGGTGGTGCAAATCGAATACGAAGCCAAACTCGAGGGCGTGGTGGTGGCACACACCCACAAACCAAAACTGATTTTAATTGGTCATGAACGCGATTTACCGCCGAGCCTCGAGACGCTTTTGATTGGTAAAACTGCGCCGCTCGAGTTTACGGCACAAGTCGAAAATGCGTATGGTACTCGAGATGAAAGCAAAATCATTGAGGTAGACATAGACCGTTTCCCAATCTCTAACCCAGAAATTGGTTCTAAATTCAATGCCACAGACAGCTCAGGTCAACAATTCGAGGCTCGAGTCATCGGTATTGGTAATGGCTGGGTGGGTGTTGACATGAATCACCCACGGGCAGGGAAAACCCTCGAGTACCAGATTAAAATTCTCAGTTCTCGAGAAGCCGATGCCCATGAACTCGAGCATGGACATGCACATGGTGCTGGCGGTGTGGAGCATTCGCATTGATTAGAACACCAATTGCTTGACGCTTCAAGCGCCTTGTTCAAAACCGACCAACACAATTTTGTTATCTCGAGCCTCGAGCAGTGTGTAACCCAATGGAAACGAATTGGGAATTTCTTTTTTACCAAAAGCAGTCTCGATTTTTGCCAATGCTAATCTTTAAGCGCCCGCTGTCAAGAACATTGATCAGGATGACTTGTTGATCGTTTTCATCGGGTTGTTCTTTGGGAAATCTTGGGTAATCTTGCAGTGCCAGCCACAATGAGCCACTGTTGGACAACACCGCTTTTTGCCAGACAAAAACCGTATTTTTGGGGCATAAAAAACGGCTTTCACATAAGAAAGCCGTTTTTTGACAAGGAAATTTTAGAGCTTACCCTTGAGGGTGCTAGAAGCCTTGAACTTCAAGCGCTTGCCAGATGGAATCTTGATCTTGTCTTTGGTACCAGGTTTAACGCCTGTACGAGCCTTGGTCTTGACCACGCTGAATGTACCGAGTCCTGGAAGGGTCACGCTGTGACCTTTCTTTGAACCAGCCAAGACTGCGCTAATCATTGCGTCTACAGCGGCTCCGGCGGCTTTGCGAGTCACGCCTGCTTTGGCGGCGACTTCTTGAACGAGATGTGCTTTACCCATACGATCTGCCATGTGTATTACCTCCGTCCAATACTTTGCTACGGGAATAGCTAATTTGTCAAGTGGGTACAGGAGGATTCTACCTTGTGTCAGACGCAAATGGGTTTTGTGTAGAACCGAATACCTCGACGGTGACAACAGCACTCGGGGCATCATCCTCGAGAAGACTGTCACAAACACCACCGATGGCTTAGATTTTTCTTAGGTTAGCACAGATTTGTGTGCTGTGCGAATACTCGAGATTTGACCCCGTGGTTCACGACTTCGTGTAGACTGCTTATCATGTCGCTCAAGGCATTACTTCTTCAACCCAAAACACTCGAGAAGCGCTTAGGCACGGCGCAAGCGCGGCGTAAGGCATTGCATAACAGCCCTGACACCAACGCTTATCGTCTGTGCAACGCCGCAGGCGATGACCTCGAGGGGCTGACCATAGACCGCTTTGCCGATGTTCTGGTGGTTTCTTTGTACGAGGACATTGGCAACTTAGAGCCAGAGCTGCTCGAGTGCATTGCAGCAATTTACCAGCCTAAGAGCATCTACCTCAAACGCCGCCCCAAAGAGGCTCGGGTGGTGTCCAACACTCAACGCTCCGAACTTGCGCCAGAAGCGGCCGCATGGGGCGTAGACACGCCAGAAATTGTGGTTCTCGAGAACGGAATACGTTTTTTGATTCGCCCCGGAACGGATTTATCGGTTGGCGTGTTTTTGGACATGCGCGACACCCGCGCTTGGCTGCGTCAGCACATCGGCGAGGCTCGAGTGCTGAATTGCTTTTCCTACACCTGCGGTTTTGGTGTGGCTGCCAGCTTGGGCAGCTCGAGTCGGGTGGTGAATTTGGATTTATCGCGCAAGGTGCTGAATTGGGGACAAGAAAATTATCGGTTGAATGGCTTAGCCCCCAAAGACATGGATTTTATTTCAGGCGACAGCTTTGAGTGGTTTAAGCGCTTCGAGCGACGCGGCGACACCTTCGATGCAATTATCCTTGACCCACCAAGTTTTGCCACTTCAAAAACCTCGAGGTTTTCGGCATCTAGCAATTACGATCAATTGGTTTACCAAGCGGTGCAATCACTCGAGACTGGCGGTTTACTGCTGGCATGTTGCAACCACGCCAAGCTCAGCCGTTTACAATTCAAAAAAGCCATTCAAACTGGGCTACAGAATGCCAATCGGGGGTATAATCTCTTAAAGTCACTCAGTCAATCCAGCTTGGACTTCCCTGTACTGGACACCGAAGAAGCCCCCTTGAAGGTCTTTACCTTTGAAATCCTCTGAAGGAGCTACACACATCCGCACAAAGGAGATGTATGAACCCACAAGCCCCAATCACCAACAAATTCGAGATTCGCCACGGCAGCGTGGTCAGCGTTGCCAACGCCCCAGAAGACATTCTGGCACGCATCAAACTGATTCCGGAAATCATTGTCGAAACCCATTTGGATGGATTATTCGACGTGGTGATTTTATTCCTCACCAGCCGCGAGCATGTTGAAGGCTATTTCCCTCGCGCCGCACGCTCTTTACGCCAAAAAGGATTTATTTGGACACTCTTTCCCAATGCCACCAAAACCAACGATGAACTCGATTACGACAGGGGCTGGACTTTTGCCACCCGCCTCGAGTTCAAACAAGCCCAGCGCATGACCCTCAACTCCGATTGGGAAGCGATTCGTTGGACACCACCAGAAAAGAAATTTGGACGAGGATAGGAAGAGGAAAGAGAAAAGACGAAGGACAAAGGATGAAGGACAAAGGATGAAGGACGAAGGCAGACCAAACCACTTTTAACCTTTTAGCCTTCAAAGCCCATAGCTCATAGCCCATTCTGTATCTTCGCTGCCAGTACCGTGTTGTACAACAAATGCGAAACAGTCATTGGTCCAACTCCACCAGGTACAGGTGTGATTGCACTCGAGATGGCTACGACTTCGGGGGTGCAATCTCCGACCAGTTTTTCTTCGCCATTGAGCATAATTCGGTTGACACTCACATCAATCACCACCGCACCAGCTTTCACAAAATCAGGGGTGATAAAACCAACTCGCCCGACGGCGGTGACCAGCACATCAGCTTCACGCGCCACGCCAGCTAAATCCTTGGTTCTCGAGTGGGCAATGGTGACCGTGGCATTGCGCTCTAAGCACATTGCCGCCAAGGGCTTCCCCACCAATTGCGAACGGTTGATAATCACCACGCGCTTGCCCTCGAGGGCAATACGGTAATAATCCAGCATCGAAATAATTCCTGCTGGTGTACAACTGCGTAAGCCCATCTGCCCAGCCCAAAGCCGCCCAGTGTTGACCACATGCAAGCCATCCACGTCTTTGTTCGGGTGAATCGCCTCAAGAATAACGGGTTCGCGGATGCTCGAGCCTTTGGGAAAAGGCAGTTGCACCAATAAGCCGTGGGTGTTTGGATCGTTGTTCAGCTTTTGAATCAACTCGAGCAACGTGCTTTCGGAGGTGTCGGCGGGCAGTTCAGTCAGGGTGCTATCCAAACCAATTTTCTTGGCACGCCGAGCTTTGAGTTTGGTGTACGAAACGCTGGCAGGGTCATCACCAATACGAATCACATGAAGATGAGGTTTGAAGTTAAGCGCCGCCATTTCGTTTTGAGCCTTCTCGAGCAGCGCGGCGGCGGCGAGGTTGCCATCTAAAATCAGGGGTTGGGTCATGGAAATCCTTAGGGTCAAGGTCAAAAGGTTAAAAGGTCAAAAGGTTAAAAGTGATTTTACTTTGACCTTTTCTACCTTTCACCTTTTTCCCTTGCTTTTTCCTGCTTCCTACCGCGTTTCTCGCGCTTTTCTATTGGAGCTTCTTTCTCGAGCAAGCGCGATAAAACACCGTTAACAAATTTTCCAGAGTCATCGCCACCATAGCGTTTAGCAAGGCGCACCGCGATTTCAATGGCAACGGCTGACGGGGTGGGAAAATGCAGAATTTCAAAACTGGCAAGGCGCAAAATCGCAAGGTCAGTTTGGCTCATTTGGCTAAAAGTCCAGCCTTCAATCACTCGCTGCAAAGTTTGGTCCACATGGTCGCGGTGTTCGTCGTAACCCAGTAGCAAACGGTGGGCAAATGCCAAAGCTTCAGCGTTGAGGTTATCTTTGCTCGCCTCGAGCATGCCTTCTTCGGTTTCTGGGTCTAGGGCATCGTCGAGGGCGTGTTGCAAGTCTAATTTGGCTTCTTGCCAAGCCTGATTGATACTGTGCTTACCTTGTTCGCTCGAGAACAACACGCGAAAGGCGAGTTCTCTGGCTTTGTTGCTGCCGCTCAGTTCGATTGGCTTAGACATTGGCGACCATGGGCAACACCACACCTTGCACCGTCACATTGACGCTCTGCACACTTAAACCAGTCATGACTTCGATGTTCTCGGCAACTGTGCGTTGCACTTCGCGGGCAACATCGGGAATGACCCTGCCGTAATCAATGTTGACACTTAAATCCACCACGACATGATTGCCGTCTCTCGAGACATTGATGCCCTTAAGTCGTTTGCCATTGAAGAATTCCCCGAGTTGCAACGGCGGCGAGACTGGCACGACACCCTGAACGCCCTCGAGGGCAATGCTGGCGATGCCTGTGATGACATCTTTGTTTATATCCACATCCAAATTTTTTGCGCCTTTAGCAGCCATTTGCCTATTGTAGCTCGAGAAAGCCAACTTGAACAGTTATCGGATGTTCCTCGAGCGTGGTGAGTTCAGCGTTCCTCGAGCTGATGTGGTTGAAATACCCTTAACCCGTAGGGGCGTAGCGCGCTACGCCCCTACGACACGTTGTTTGCATCATTGTCGCCAGTACCTTAGCGTTCCTCGAGCAGATGCGGAGCGCCATAAGCCGCTAACATCTCGAGGAATGGCACGGCATCAAAATGCTCTGGGCAGTAGACGCCCGCCCCATGCCACGCGCCGTTGTGAATCAACTCGAGGGCAATCACTGGGTTGATGGCGGTTTGCCAGACCACCGCTTGGCAGCCGTATTCGCGCATGGTGATGGCGTTATCGGCGATGTGATGCAAATAGACTTCTCGAGCCAAGCCATTTTTGCCAATGCCTTTGACCCAAGTTCCCGCGCAAGTGATGCCGTGCATCCGAT
>JAAFJQ010000157.1 GCA_013298185.1 Deinococcales bacterium | reverse complement strand
TTCACTGCTTTTTGCTTAGCAACTTGCTTCCCTTTCGGTTTTTTGTAGAGCCTCCGAAAGGTCCAAAATTCTTACAGATTTATCATTAAATACGTAAATGGAAAAACAGGGCGAACACGGGGGTTCGCCCCTACCTCACGCATTTTTCATGCCTTGAATGTAGGGACAGGCGACCATGCCCGAAGGTGCGTGTATATGGTCAAGACACCCCTGTGTCTGTCCTGTAACTTACGATGAAATGGCATTCTTTCGGAGGCTCTAGTTTTTTGCGTTTAGCTTGCAGTTTAACTGGCTTTCTGATAGCCTTTTTGTGTGTCATTGTTATCACCCCCTTTCTGATGGGAGGCGACCCCACGCCCTTTGCACAGGACGTGGGGTCAACCTTTTGGTTGGCTGTCCAGCCTTTGAGAATTTCATCTTGATTGTCAAAGAACACGCGGCTCTTTGCTGAACCAACGAGCTACGCCTCGAGCATAACATGGGCTGTTTGGTCTATGCTTATTCCCAAGGTGGTTATTACGCTTGGCATGGTTGACTGTATGATGCCCCCAAGATGTCTGATTTTCCATTCCGCAATCCAACTTATGTAAAACATGTCCTCGAGCCTCATTTTGCACAGGCTCGAGCGCTTTTTTTGCAGCCCATGCTCGCCATCACCCGCGCTCATACGTTGATGCTGCATCAAACCAATTTGCTCGAGCTTCGTCATGCAAAAAACATTCTTGCTGCCCTCGAGACAATCCAGCACGAAGACTTTTCATACTCCGAGCAGTTCGAGGATTTATTCTTTGCCCTCGAGGCACGGCTTTTGGCTTTGGCTGGCGTGGAAGCAGCTGGTAATTTACAATTGGCTCGCAGTCGAAACGATTTGGATGCTGCTCTGATTCGTGTGATTTTGCGGGATAAAACCCTGCACATCTTGGCGACTCTCGAGCAGTTTTGCCAAGTGGTGCTGAATCAAGCCCAACTGCACACCCATAGCCTGATGCCTGGTTACACCCATCATCAGCCAGCCCAGCCAACCACATTGGGGCATTATTTATCGGGAATGCTGGGTGTCTTAGGGCGTGATACCAAGCGCTTACAAGCCGCCTACTCGAGCATTAACCTTTCGCCGCTTGGCGCGGTTGCCATGACTGGTACAGGCTTTCCGATAGACCGAACGGTGCTGGAACAATATTTGGGTTTTGATGCTGTTCTCGAGAATGGCATGGATGCGGTTGGAGCAGTGGATCACAGCCTCGAGTTGGTCAGTGCGATTCATATTTTGTCCACCAACCTCTCGAGGATGGTGCATGACCTTGTGTTTTGGGCATCACAAGAACTCGGTTTTTTTCGCGTGGCAAACGAATTTATTCAAATCAGCAGCATCATGCCGCAAAAACGCAACCCCGTGGTTTTGGAACACACCCGCGCCAAGTTGGCTCGAGCCAGTGGGTATGCCAACACCGCCTTTGGCATGGTCGGTAACATTCCTTTTGGTGATGTCAACGATGTCGCCGAGCCATTGCTGCCCGTGACTTTGGCAGCTTTAAGCGAAACCCAAGCCGCGCTGGAATTGCTCAGTGCTGTGCTTCAGACCTCGAGTTTTAACACCGATAACATGCGCCAAGCTGCCGCCGCGCATTTTATTACTGCCACGGGCTTAGCCGATGCGCTGGTGGAAACTGGTTTGCCTTTCAAGCAAGCCCATACCGTCGTCTCGAGAACCGTGGATTATGCTCTGCGCCACAACCTGCAAAGCCATCAAATCACCGCCCAAATGGTGCGTGATGTCTCGAGCATTCCGCTTGAAATCACCGATGCTCTGGTACAACAAGCCCTCGACCCCGAACAATTTGTGATGCGCCGCACGACTTTGGGCGGCAGCGCCCCAAGCACAGTGCAGACAGCCCTCGAGCAGAGCCAAGCCCAACTTCAAGCTCTGCAAAACTGGCGGGAGCATCAGCGCATTGCCCTCGAGCAAGCTGCCCAAAGCCTAGCAGGGGATTGCCAAGCAGCATTGACCTCGGCTTAGCCAAGAAATCTGCCCTCAGCACAAAAGGGTGAGGCTAACAACCTTAAACCTCACTCGAGACAACCGCAAATTCATTGTAACTCGAGGCAAAAACCGCTTCTTTTGACCCATTAAACCCAATGCTCGAGCAACCTTCAAATTCAAGATCGAACAACCGCCCAACCAGCATAGGATTCAGCACCGCTTGGATATGCTCCGCGCCTTGAATACGCTTAATCGCTCCTCGAGCCAGCCATTCCTCACCTTCGATGCGTTTGGGGTCGGCGCTCCAAGCCCCAGTCCATTTGGCGGCATTGGCACTTGGTTGCACCAAAATTTGTGTGCTGGTGGCATCGGCATGTTGAATGCAGGAATCAAAAAAGGCATCGTAACAAATCAATATGCCAATGTTGCCTATTTTGGTTTGGGTGGGTTTCCAATCCTCGAGCCGCGCCCTATGCAGTCCTAAACTACTCTCGAGTCCTTTGGTCAGGTTAATTTTGGCAGTTCTGGAAAGTAAACGTCCACTGGGGCTAAACAAATACGAAACATTCTGAACTCGAGCATCGGCGATATGAATGCCTTTGGCGGCTTCTTCGTCCACAAACGGCAAAAAACTGCTTCCAGCCACGACATAGGTGTTGAAGCCTCGAGCCACTGCGCTAAAGGCTGCCAGCATAGCCGTATGAACCTCGATGGCTCGAGGCAGCAAGGCATTGGCAATGGCAGGTCGTCGCCAACCGAGTTGTAAACCTTCGCGCCAAGTGCTTTGTAGTAACTCGAGGGCGGCTTCTTGGATTTTGCTGGCTTTGGTCTGGCGTTCTAAAAAAAAGTAAAGCGGTAAACCAATTAACTCTGGAAAAGCCAGCAGCGCCGCTTGTCCAGCTTCCCTTGTCGCCAAAGCCTTTTGGCTCTGCTCGAGCATCCAAGCGCTAAAACTGTCTTTGGTTTGATACGCCTCAGGCTCGAGTTTGCTTTGCACCACCGCCAAGAAGGTCATGGCAAATAGTACATCGCATCACCCCAGACTGGTAGACTGCTGCTTGGAGGATTCACCATGCCTAGAAATACCTTTGCTTCCGCGTCTGCCCCTGCTGCGATTGGACCTTACTCTCAAGGGGTTAAAAGTAAAACGGGTTTGGTTTACTGCTCTGGTCAAACCCCAATAGACCCTGCCACAGGCGAATTGGTGGCTGGTGGAGTGAGCGAACAAACCGAGCAAGTCTTTAAAAACATCGTTGCCGTTCTCGAGGCTGCTGGAAAGACCTTAGACGATGTGATTAAGTGCAATGTTTATCTTTCTGACATGGCAAATTTTTCAGCCATGAACGCGGTTTATGGCACGAAATTTGTTGCACCTTACCCAGCCCGTACCACCGTGGCGGTGCGCGAATTGCCTAAGCAGTGCTTGGTGGAAATTGAAGTGATTGCAGAGTGAAGGTAAAAAGGCTAAAGAATAAAGTGAAAAGCTCAATACACTGTTAACAAAAATCGTAGATTTTTGGCGAGCTATGCGAGTATAACTAAAGTACAGTGTCGATGAGTGCGGAGACTCTTTGGAGCGAAGCGGAAAATAGTCAAAGCACTTAGTTGACACTGTACTCAACCATCAAATACTTTTCTCTTTATTCTTTCCTCTTTTCTCTAACATCGTAGCTTCGTGCCTCGTATCTTTCATGGTTTTTGTGCCACACTAACCGCATGTGGTTTTTTCACTCGAGTTCGCGCACTTCGCTTTTGACAGCTTTGCTGGTCACACCTGTTTGGCTGCTTTTAAGACTGCTGCTCGAGCCAGAACCGATTGCGTGGCTCGAGCCTGTGCTGGTGTTTGGCTTGGCACTGGGCTTGCATCGTCTGAGTACGCATTTGGCTGCGACATACCGCAACCCCAATGCACTGCTGGTCTTTGCAGTGATTGGAACGTTTGTGTTTCAAATGCTGATTTTACTGGTAGCGGCTTTGTTCAAATTGCGTTTTGGCGCGTTTGTGTTTCTGCTCGATGCGGTTTTTTGGTCGCCGCTATTACGAGCCGCTTTTTTTCCAGTGCGCCTACTTCCGTCACGGCAGGAGAACCCACTTCCGTCACGGCAGGAGAACCCACTTCCGTTAGGGCAACGAGATCAAGACAGTACTGCGGAAATCAGCGAACGCTGAGACTTGAACTGCAATTGGAACATCAGCCCAACTAGGATATTTGAGCTGCGCCCCCCTGGATAACCAATCGGCATAGTATTTTTCATTTAAGAAACGCCGTCCGATTTGCTCTCGAGTCAGGTTGTTGGGATCTATGACTTCAGCAACGGGCGCAGGTGCTTGTACCACTGGGGTTGGGGTTGGTTCTTCGGGTTTGGCAACCACAGCGGGCTTAGGTGTGGGCTTGGTAACCACAGGCTTAGGTGCGGGTTTTGGTTTTACTGCCACAGGCTTTGCTGCTGGTTTGGTGGTTGGCTTAGGTGCAGGTTTTGGTTTTGCTACCACAGGTTTTGCTGTTGGTTTAGGGGCTGGTTTGGAGACTGGCGCAGAGCCAATCGGAGGTAAACTTGTGGCACTTTGCGGGTCTTGAGGTTTAGGGGCTGGTTTGGTAACTGGCTTTGCAGTTGGTTGAGCAACTGGTGGCTTCACAACTGGTTTTGCTGCCACAGGTTTGGCGATTGGGGTGCTGACAGGGGCTGTGCTTTGTGGACTCGAGGGGCTGGGTTTGGCTTGGCTTGGCTTTGCTTTGATTTGGTTAGCACTCGAGGTGCTGGGTTTACTGGGTTTTGGGTTTGGTTTGACCGCAGGCTTCACCGCAGGCTTGGTTGGCGCTTGTGGTACGGTTGGCACACTGAGGTCAGGTGCTGGAGGATTGGCAGGACGAACATTGGCGTTGTTTGAAAATTGCTTAATCAGCATCGGAGCAGCAAAAATCCCAGTGCCAATGACGGTTACTACAGCCAATAAAAGCGCCCAAAGAGGTGGTTGACTCGAGCTTTTCTTTTTGGGTTCATAGGCGCGTTGCACCCCGCCCGCTTGGGCAGCCCGAGAGACACGACGTTCAGGTTGACCAACCGAGCCAAGCGCCTTGGATTGCTCGAGTGGTGTGACCGTAGATGGATTGGTTTTGTCTTTTTTGGCTTCGGGGGTTGCAGTTGCAACTCGAGCTGGTTTGGGTAGTTGGACTTTTTCGTCAATGATGGTCAGGGCTTTTTCATCAGGCACAACTTTGGGAGCAAGCAGTGAATCATCAAATTCAGATAGAGCGCTTGGCTCGGTGGGTTCAATCGGATAATTGAGCAATGGTAATTCGGCAGTGCTGCGTAAATTGCTTGGGGTGCTTTCGGGTACTGCGCTAACATCCTCGAGTGGAGCTGAAAAAAGCAGGGTTGATTCAGGCTCGAGCGGCTGAATGCTTTCGATTTCTGGTTCATCAGGTGTTTCAAAATCCATTTCCAATTCCAACTCAAAATTCGTTTCGGAATCTTGTGCATCGGCTTGTAAATCATTGACTGTGTCCAGCTGAACTTTATTGATTGTATCTGCTTGCCATTCGTGAACTGCATTTGACTGCCATTCGTGAACTGTATTTGACTGTAACTCATTGATGCCACCGAATTGCAAGTCACCACTGGTATCGAGTTGCAAACCATCCATCGCATTGGGCTGTAAACCATCCATCGCATTGGGCTGTAAACCATCCATCACATTGGGCTGTAAGCCATCGGCTGAAATCACCAAAGCGCTTGAACTGGGCATGGGTTCTGGTTCATCTGATTCATCATCCACCAAAATCACATCATGGTCTGCTTCTTGTTTTACAGCCGCGTACTCTCGGGTTTCTGACAAGGCTGCCAGTACATTCGGACCACGCATTGAAAAACGTTCGTCGGCGCTCGGATCAAGAAAAATCTGCACCCGACGATACGCCTCTAAAACCTGATCGCGCTCCGAAGGGGTTTGCATTTGATCCATACGCACCCGAGCCGCGCTCTCGAGCATACTGATGTCCAGTGTTCGCTCGTTCAGGTCAAGTAACTTCATCGCTTCGCGCAGGGTCATAGATGCCTTTTAGCGGGGAATACCAGGTAGGGTTGCTGGCGAGGATGCCACGTACACAGCTGCTCGGAACTGACTGGGCGATAACGCCCGAACAGAATCTGGAATGGCTGCCCAACTGGGGTAACGCAAGACTGCACCCGAGCGATCCCAACTGTTGAAACTGCCTTGGTTGACCCCACGACTGGAAACCGTTGGACGCGAAACAGGTTTTTGTGCTGCACGGCTAGCAGCCGCTTGTTGAGCTGCCCGCCGAGCCGCTGCTTGCTGCTCGAGCCGACGAGCTGTTGCCTGACGCTCAGCCCGTAGATTGGCTAAGCGTTGTGCCTCGAACCTGAGTTGAGCCTGACGATTGGCTTCGGCACGAGCCGCTGCCTGACGAGCTGCTAAGCGCTTCGCCTCGAGTTGCTGAGCCTCACGCCGAGCCTGTGCAATCGCAGCGGCATTTCTTTGGGCTTGTGTTGTACTCGAGACAGGCGGTTTCGTGGTGTTTGTGACGGGCGGTTTGGTCGTACTTGTGACAGGTGGTTTGGTCGTACTTGTGACGGGCGGTTTTGTTGTACTTGAGACAGGTAGTTTTGTTGTGTTTGTGACAGGCGGCTTGGTCGTATTGGTAACAGGTGGTTTACTCGTATTGGTAACAGGTGGTTTGGTTGTGTTGCTCGAGACAGGCGGTTTGGTGGCACTCGAGATTGGCGGTTTGGTTGTATTTGTCACGGGTGGTTTTGTTGCGTTCGTCACTGGTGGTTTCGTTGTACTCGAGACGGGCGGTTTTGTCGTGTTTGTGACGGGCGGCTTGTTTGTAACAGGTGGTTTGGTCGAATTGGTAACAGGCGGCTTGGTTGTGTTCGTGACGGGTGGCTTGGTTGTATTTGTGACTGGCTTGACACTTGCTACAGCAGCACGGTTTGGATTGAACAGTGCGAGGACTGGTGGCAGAATCGTTGGCGCAAGGAAATACGAAGCTGCAAACCCTCCAACGGCAATCAAACCCGCCCATAGAATACTCGCGCCTTTTTTCTCAGGTGGACGGTCCACAGGGGTGAGCAACACATTCTTTTTAGATTTTGAGCGCCCCACAACCGCCACAGGTGCAGGAATAGGCGCGGCAACAGGTGTGGGCAGTTCAGTTGGTTTGATTTCTTGGGTGACATTGACTGGAAGATCCGCAAGTGGACTGCTGACTCGAGGGGCTTTGAGAATGGATTCATCAAAAGTCGCGCCAGCTGCAAAATCCCGTTTAAGGCGCTGGGAATCGTCGGCTAAGCGCTTGGCAGCAGGGCGTTTATTCAGTGGTGGACCATCGGGGATCGGTTCATCAATCATGGTTACGCGGACATCGCCGTGGGTGGCAAGGGTCGGATTGATAAAAGCATTGGCTTTGCGGTATGCCTCTAAAAGCCGCATGACGTTGCGTAATTCAATGTTTTCAAGGTTCTTTTTCAAAGTGCTTTCCAGCACTTGCCGATCCAAGCTGTTGGGGTTTAACTCGAGAATGTCCAGGGCTTCGCGCAATGTCACTTTGATTCACCTCTATCAAAACAGAATATCACCAAACGGTTGTGGCTATTCTACTCGAGAATTGCCTTTGGGTGGTAAAGTTTGCCATGATCCTTGTTTTGCATGGTGCGAACCTCAACCGATTGGGGACGCGGCAACCCGAAATCTACGGCGCTCAGACCTTAGCTGACCTCGAGAATCAAATTTCTGAGTGGGCAACAGCCCTTGATTTAAGAGTTCAATGCCAACAAACCAACCTCGAAGGGGTTCTGCTCGAGGCGGTGCAATTGGCTGCCGAGCAGGGTTTTGAAGCCATCATCATCAACCCCGGAGCTTGGACGCATTACAGTTATGCCCTGCGCGATGCGATTGCAGGGCAACCTTTGCCCGTTCTCGAGGTGCATCTTTCAAACATTCATGCCCGTGAAGAATTTAGGCATACCAGCGTGATTGCCCCTGTTTGCGCGGGTAGCATTGTTGGTTTGGGCGCACAAGGCTATCGTTTGGCACTCGAGTACCTAAACACCAAATTAACCAAGCTCGAGTACAGCGACCCACCCAACCGCAATGCACCACGAATGGCATAAATCTATTTGACAAACTTGCTTAAGTCTCGCGTCCAACGCGCTACGCTCGGAGCGTTTGCCCATTCGATCATCACAGGTGAAACCGAGTTTTTGAAGCTCACGGTTTGCAGCAACGCACCGAGTTTGCCATTCTGGATAGCAAACGCTGATAGTTTCTTTGGCTCGAGCAAGAACATCAGATCGCCTTTTGGACTCGAGAAAGCATCAATGATTTTAGGGTTGTTGGCACGAAGGATTTTCCATGGGATGCTGAGTTTGTCATGCCCAACAAGTTCAGCTGTTGGCGCAATGCCGGTGTCAAAATCAATGCAGCACTCACCTCGAGCCGCTTCAAAGGCATAACCCAAACGACCACGAATCACCCACTGCCCCTCGCGGCGAATCAATGCCCAATTGGTGATGTTGGGTTCTTTTTCAAAGACTTCTTGGCGGTCTTTGGGCAAACGCGCATAGAAACTGATGCCCGCTTGATAAAACTGGTTTTGAGCCGCACCAGAAATCGCATCGGCAGGTTCGATCAAATTGGGTTCTGGTTCAGTAATAATTAACGTATTGCCGCCACGTTGCACCAAATCAAGATCGCGCACTTGCAAGACCGAAGCTGCCCACGGATGCGCCGCGCCTTTGCAGTAACCACCACTGCTGTCCTCGAGTGCCAAGTACTTTTCATGCACCCAAAGCAGGGTACTTTCGGTGGATTCTTCACAGTCTGGCTCGAATTTAGGTGCAACACCCTTGGATTTATCAGCGATTGGATTGACCAAGAAACCTTGTCGGCTGCTGGTTTCCCCTCCCGGGGCTTTTGCCGTATGGGTTTGGGATGCCACTCGCCACCAACCAGATTTGCGTGGCACAAGCACATCCTGCCCTTGGCGCACCGTCAGCTTGCCACTTTGCGGTGCAATCCAGAGGGTCTTATAGGCACTGCCCTCTTGAATGCCCAAAAGCAAGCCACTCGAGACTCCTGCTTGGCTCGAGACCACACTGACCAAAGCGGCTGCGCCCAAGGTTAAACCAATCATGATTTTTTTCATTTGCATGATTATACCTCGAGTTAAGAAAATCAAAGCCGATACGCCAAAATAACTCAGCCTGCTCGAGGTGATGCGAACTCAGCCTGCTCGAGGTGATACAGTAAGCCTATGAGCGAAGCATATAAAGGAAGGGTTGGCGACTCTGGCAATCTGGTGGGTTCAGAAGTAGACCCAAGTTTTGTCGAAGACGGCGGCGGTATCAAAACTGTGCGCGGTGGCGGCAAGGCACGCGGCTGGAATGGGATTCGCTATAAACAAGGCATCTCGGGTAAGAACGCTGGAACAAAAGCCCTTTCGATGAACGTGGCAACGATTGCCCCAAGCGGTGTTGCTTATGCCCACATCCACGATGGATTTGAAGTGATTCTTTATATTTTGCAAGGACACTTGCGTCATCATTATGGCGAAGGTCTGACCAAAACCGTAGACCACGAAGCAGGCGACTTTATTTACATTGAAGCTGGTGTGCCACACGAGGTCTATAATTTATCCGACACCGAAGAAGTCGTGGCTGTTGTCTCGAGAAGCGCTGCGGATGAATGGGACAAGATCATTCCTTACGATAAAAATGCCTAACCTATCAACTTTGAAAGAAAGCTGACAAAACATGCCACGAGACGTTAGACTGTCACCGTGCCAGAAGCGTTTGATTTTTCTACTTCCGAAATTTTG
>JAAFJQ010000164.1 GCA_013298185.1 Deinococcales bacterium | reverse complement strand
TCCCCCATTCGGACATCCACGAGTCATAGTTCATCTCCAACTCGTCGTGGCTTTTCGCAGGTGATCGCGTCCTTCGTCGGTTCTAGTGCCAGGGCATCCACCGTGCGCCCTTAATAACTTGACATTTATGACGCGCCGTTTAAGGCGCATCCTTATCAATTAAATTACTTTAATTTTACTTGAGTTTTTCAACTTCTAAAATAGAAGGAAAAACGAGTTTTTTCTCGTCAACAACAACCACACTGTCAAAGTTCTCACTCGTACTCGAGGTGTCCTCGTGCAGAGCGACGAAGAATGTATCACTGAAAACGGGAACTGTCAACAGGGGATGAGGAGTCTCGAGAAGACAAGGAAATAGACGTGAGGGACAGGGTGGAGTTGGTTCTCGAGAAGAAAAGAGAAGGTGTGTAGACTTGAGTACAAGATTTTGGATGGTGGTTTGAAGTGGCTCGAGTTTACGGGGTCTGGACAACGCCATGAACGTGGCGCAGACCCCTCCGACGCGCTTCGCTCGCCACCTCCCGCTGTCTAACGACAGGGGAGGCTTTTTTGTGTGTGGGATAGCTTTTTTGCGTTTAGGTTTTAGAAAAATTACTTTGGTTTGATGATCTCGAGACCTGTGCTGACTGCTTTAAGTTGTTGCTGATCTAGGGTGACTCCAATGCCGTTACCTTGTGGGACGGGCATTAAGCCGTCTTTTGCCTCGAGTTGCTGCTGGATGATGTCTTTTTTGAAGTAACGGCTGGCGCTCGAGGTATCGCCGGGTTTGGTGAAATTGGGCAGGGTGGAAAGGTGGATGTTATGGGCGCGTCCGATGCCGCTTTCGTGCATTCCTCCACACCAGACAGGAGCGCCAAATGCGGCGGCGACATCGTGGACTCGGCGGGCTTCTAGGTGTCCTCCGACCCTGCCGACTTTGATGTTGATGACTCGAGCTGCGCCGATTTCGAGGGCTTTTCGGGTGTCTTCGGGTGAGAGGATACTTTCGTCTAAGCAAATAGGGGTGCGGAGGTGCTGTTGGACTTTTTGATGGTCAAGCAAATCATCAAATGCCAAGGGTTGCTCGAGATAATCCAGATGATACTGGTCGAGTTGGCGCAGGGTCTCGAGGTCGGAGAGTCCATAAGCGCTGTTGGCATCCACGGTCAGGTGGGCTTGGGGGAAGGCTTGACGCACCGTTTTGACCAGCTCGAGGTCGTGGTTGGGTTTGATTTTCAGTTTCACGCGCTTATAGCCTTGCTCGAGGGCGGATTGGGTGTCTTTTAAGGTTTGTTCAAAGTTGCCAATGCCAAGGCTGACACCGACTTCAACCGCTTGTTTATTGCCGCCAAGCAGCACCCAGAGTGGTAACTCGAGCGATTTTGCCCAGCAATCCCAGAATGCCATCTCGAGCATGGCTTTAGCCATACGATGACCGCGCCAGATTCGCATTTCATCGAGGAGGGCTTGGGGGTTAGCAAATTCTCTGCCCAGGACTTGGGGGAGTAAAGTATCGCGCAGAAAACCCAATGCGCCGACAATGGTTTCTTCGCGGTACTCGGGAGCAGCGTCCATCACGCCTTCGGCATAACCTTCGATGCCACTGGCGCGGAGGGTCAGGAGTGGGAAGATTTTATCGGTGATGGTAGCATTTGAGAATTCAAAAGGATGAAGTAAAGGCAGACTGACGACACGAAGTTCAACTTGCTCGAGTTTCATAAGTGATTACCTCTATTCAAAAACATCAAACTCCTCCAATAACTCCTCGAGGTGCTTGCGTCTGGCTGGGTCGCTGCGTTGGGCTGTACCGATGACAAGAAGATGCGCAAGGCTCGAGATTAAACCTGTTGCGCCGTATTGTTCGATGGCTTGGGTTGGGACTCGGATGATCTGGCTGGCTTGGGGGATGAGTGGTGATTCGCCGTTGTCGGTAATTAATATCAGTTTTGCACCTTTGGTAATCAAGTGCTGTGCTAATTGCGTGGTGGCTCGAGCGTAACGACGGGTTGAGAAGACGAGCAAGGTGTCGTTTAGGTTGACCTCGAGTAAGGCTTGTGGGCTGAGGATGCTTTGCGGCTCGAGCAGGCGCACATCGGGGCGGACTCCGGATAAAAGTTCGTGGGTTAATACCGCATGACCAAAGTTGGAGCGTGAGCCGAAAATCCAGATGCGTGGTGCGTTAGCAAGGGCTTGGCAAATGTTCTCGAGGAGGTGGTCAGAGGTTCGACTGAGTTGCTCGAGGTTTTGTTTTTCTCTTGTCCAGTAAGCGGCAAACATGCCTTCGCGGGTGGCTGGTACACTTGGGGCTTGTTGTTCGCGCAATTCGCGGCGGAGTTCGCGGCGCAGTTCGGGGTAGCCTTCAAAGCCGAGGCGCTGAGCGAAGCGGGTGATGCTCGAGGCGCTGGTCTCGAGTTGCGCGGCGAGTTCCGCACCGGTCAGGAGTGGGGCTTCGGTCAGGTGCGCCAATAGGTAAGTTGCAATCTGTGTGTCAGATGGCGAAAAGTCGGCGATGTTGTGGTCTATGCGCTCGCGTAGGTTCATGGGATTTCCAGTCATTCTAAGGCTATTGAGTTTGAAAACTTGCAAAATTTCTTGCAAACTGATATTGTAATCTAGCAAGATAAATTGCGAATAACAAGCTGTACAGCAGGTGAGGCTTTGAAGATACCGCGTCAAAGCCGATCTGAATTTGTTTTCCCACAAGGAGGGAAACCATGAAAAAACGTTTAGGCGCAGCCTTCGGGTTGATAGGACTTGGGTTATTGGCAGGTGTGACCGCTCAAAACTCCCGCTCGAGTACCCTGATTTATGGCGGTGATTGGTCTGGTCTGATTACCGTGGACCCCGGCATGAGTTACGAATATGCTGGCAGCCTTGTCACCAACAACTTATACGAAACCTTGGTGAAATTTGAAGGCGAGGATTTAAGCACCTTAAAACCCAGCATTGCTCTGCGCTGGACGACCACTGACTCGGGCGAGAGTTGGAAAGTCCGATTCACACTTCGCAACCAAAAATTTGCTTCGGGCAACCCCGTGACCGCCGATGATGTGGTCTACAGCTTTGACCGTGCCATAGCCATGAAAGGACCTGGTTCATTTTTATTCACCAGCGTCGCCAATATGAAAGTTGGTAGCACAAAGGCAGTCGGTAAGAACATTGTTGAAGTGACCCTGCCCAAAACCGCCAGTCCAGCCGCCTTCCTGAATTTACTGACCTTTAATATCGGTGCAATTGTGGACAGTGTACTGGTGAAAAGTAAAGTCGAGAACAACGATTTTGGCGCAACCTGGTTAAAACGCAATTCAGCAGGTTCAGGACCATTTGTGCTGAACCGATGGGATCAAAACCAATCCATCACCCTTGATGCCAACCGCAACTCGAGACTGATACCCAAGTTATCTCGAGTCATCCTGCGCGAAATGAAAGAAGCCAACACGCAACGCATTGCCCTCGAGAGCGAAGAAATAGACATTGCCGACAACCTCACCCCAGATATGATTCGTGCCAAAACCGCCGAAGGCAAATTCAACATCTACAAAGCCGACAGCCTGAATTTACAGTACATCGGCATGAGCGTCGGCGAGACCAGCCCATTCAAAGATGCTCGAGTTCGTCAAGCCGTGCGGTACGCGCTTGACCAAGATGGGATTATCAAGAGTCTGGCAGGTGGGAATGCTCGCAAAGTACAAACCATTATCCCAGCAGGATTGTTTGGCTTTAATCCAGCCACGCCGTACAACCTTGACCTCGAGAAGGCTCGAGGGTTGCTCAAAGCCGCAGGCAAAGACGGTGGCTTTGAAGTGGACATGCTCACCCCACAAGGGGCTTGCTTAGCTGGTATTCCATGTTCGGATTTGGCTGCTAAAATTCAAGCGGATTTAGGCAAGGTTGGAATTAAAATCAACATCAAGCAATTGGTGGATTCGGAACTCTACCCGCTCTACCGCGCTCAGAAAGCCAATATGGTCTTGGTGGACTGGTCGCCCGATTTTCCAGATCCGGATGGTAATGCCACACCGATGTCGGACTTTGCGGCAAAGAGCCTTGCATGGCGCAACCAATGGAATAACCCAACGGCAGGAAAATTAGCCCAACAAGCTGCGCTCGAGCCGAACCCAGCCAAGCGAGCTGCGCTGTACAAGCAACTGACCGAGCTACAACTCGAGGAAGGTCCATTTGCTATTCTGTACCAACCAACGGTGTCTGTGACCTTGAATAAAACCGTCAAAGGTTATTTGCGGAACGCCCAGAACCAGATTCGATTTGAGAAAATTTCCAAATAATTTCTAGCACCTTATTTTAGCCTCGAGCGGTTGGTTTTCAGCCACCAGCTCGAGGTTTTACTTATTTTGTGCCAAGCGTCTCTCGAGCCAAGCACTGCGGATAAGTTCATAATGGGCAAATTTGTTCTTACCAGCGTTGCTTATGCCTGTAAAGCGAAAACCGTTCTTCTCGAAACTCGAGCGGGCGCGGAGGTTGTCTTCTAAGGTTTCTAAGCTCAGGCGGTAAAAGTCTTTTTCAATGAAAATATATTCAAGGGCTAAACGCAATGCCTTTGTGCCAAGCCCTTGTCCCCAAAGGTGCTTTTCGCCAATCAGCACACCTAAAACAGCGCTTCGGGTTTCCAAACGAATATCGTAAAATTCGATGCTGCCAATGAATTGGTTGTTGAAATAAATGGCTAAGCCGATGCGTTCACCGCTTTTTTCCTCGCCGATAATAATGTTCTTAAATAACCACAAGGGCATGAAAATTGGTCGAGCGCCGTTTAATGAAGCGATTTCTTTATCGCGGAAGTACTTGTAAAAAAGCCCCCAATCTTTGGGCTTCATCTCGAGCATCGGGCGTATCTCGAGGTTGGTGTCGGTCAGAACCATAGACGTATTGTAAAACACTTCCAAAGACGTATTGTAAAACCTTTGCAAAAAACATATACTCCTGCCCGCGTCATCGGCGTAACGCGGTGATGGCTCTCGAACCAAGTCAGGTCCGGAAGGAAGCAGCTTTAAGGGATGCCCATCAGGTGCCGTTGCTCACCGATGACGCACTCTTATTCCTGTGGAGGGCTTATGACACAAACCATCTCGAGAACCCAAGATCTGATCGCCAAAGAAACAAAGTACGACTCTGGTGTGTACAACAAACACAGCATTGTCCTTGAGCGCGGTTTGGGCGCGAAGGTCTGGGATACCGAAGGACGCGAATACATTGATTGCGTCGTCGGAATCAGTGTCGCTAACCTTGGGCATAGCCACCCTGAAATTGTCAAAGCCATTCAAGACCAAGCAGCTAAGCTGATGGTTTGCCCACAAACCTATCCAAACGATCAACGCGCCGAGTTTTACAACGAACTGATGAGCGTTGTGCCACAGCATTTAACTCGGGTTTTTCCATGCAACAGCGGCGCGGAAGCCATGGAAGCCGCCTTAAAGTTTGCTCGAGTTGCCACTGGGCGCGAGAAATTTGTTGCCATGAAACGCGGTTTTTCTGGACGCACCATGGGCGCATTAAGCCTGACTTACGAACCCAAGTACCGCGAGCCATTTGGTGGTCTGATTCACGAAACCAGCTTTGTGGCTTTTAACGACCTCGAGCAACTCGAGGCAGCCATAGACGACCAAACTGCTGCCGTGATTATCGAACCTGTCCAAGGCGAAGGTGGTGTCCGACCAGCTACCCCAGAATTTTTACGGGCAGCCAGGGCTTTGTGCAGCAAGCACGGTGCGCTCTTGATTTTTGATGAGATTCAATCTGGTTTTTGTCGCACTGGCAAATGGTGGGGGCATCAACACGCTTGCGAACCTGACTGCACCAGCACTTGTGTTTTCCCCGGTGGCTGTGCGGTCAAGCCCGACATCATGACCCTAGCCAAAGCCATTGGTAGCGGCATTCCTTTGGGTGCGATGGTCATGACTGCCGAAGTTGCCGATAAAATGCCCAAAGGTGGGCATGGTACAACCTTTGGTGGTAATCCACTTGCCATGGCAGCTGGGGTTGCCACGATTCGTTACATGAAAAAACACGATATGGCAGCCCAATGCGCTGAGTTGGGAGCGTATTTTGTTGAGCAGCTCAGCAAAATAGAATCCAAGAAAATCAAGGAAATCCTTTGAGCCATTTGCCCACGGCTGGTGTGAAAATCGGTTCGGCGCTCAGTCTCGAGTACGCCACGATTTCGGGTAGGTGCTTGTGATTGAGGTTCAGCCCATAAGCTCGGTATGCACCCGCCAAGTGATGCTCGCCACCACGACCTTCGGCTGCATCTATCAGTTGATGACCGCCGCCGCTGTAGCCTTGAACGCCTTGGATGCTTAAAGGATAATCGCTGGGCAGCAAACCCGCATCCACCAATGGGCGAAGCAGGGCAATCGCATTTTGGGCATAGCAACCGGGATTGGCAACCAAACGAGCTTGGGCAATTTGCTGGCTTTGATCAAAGTTCAGTTCTGGAAAACCATACGCCCAATCCGGTGCAACACGGTGAGCGGTGCTGGCATCGAGGACTCGAGTGGTTGGGTTGTCTATCATGGCAACGGCTGCCCTTGCCAAATCATCGTGCAAGCACAACACTGCCAAATCAACACTGTTTAATAAGCGCTTGCGCTCGAGTTCATCTTTGCGTTTGGCTGGGTCAATGCTGACCAATTCGAGGTCAGTGCGTGTCTCGAGGCGAGCGCGGATTTGCAGTCCGGTTGTACCTGCTTCGCCATCAATGTAAATGCGGGGCGTACTCATGGTTGGTATTCTAAGGCTTGACGCGAGGCAACAGTCCTGTTATGATAGAAACGTAATTTAGTCAACTCGTTCTTTCGCCCTTAACCAGAAAACATCAGGAGAAACCATGCCCACCACCATTCATTTCACCACCCCGCTTGGCGCAAACATCAGCGTTGAACTCGAGCCACATGAAACCGCCCTAAACGCCCTTCGCAAGCACGGCGCAATGGGTTGGACAAGCGGTGATGTCGTCAAAAACGGCGGTCTGCGTTTGCCGCTCGAGAATGCCGAACGCTTTGATTGGCGCTTGATTGGCGCTCGCCCAAGTGAACTTCGCAACAACACCACCCAAGCCCTAGAAGCCGGTGTTTGGTACAAGGGCGATTTTTATAAACGCCGTGAACTCGAGGCGCTGGAAACCAAAAAAATGAAATTAGCCGCCGCGATTAAATACTCGAGGGGCGCTCGAGACAGCGACCCGCCAGAAATCAAGGAAAAAAGCGGTGAATTCGAGTACGTCACCCTGATTTTGTTCCGTGGGGCTGGGCATTTACCCGATTATGATGTGCCAAGCGAAATGCCACCTCGAGTTGGGCGCAGCAACGGGCAAGTGACACAAGCAACCTAAAATCAGCTAAACTAAAACGCATGACACTCGAAAACAAAGTGATCCTCGTGACTGGCGCGGCTGGCGAAATCGGCACTGCCACAGCTCAACTGCTGTCTGCCAAAGGCGCAAAATTGGTTCTGACCGACATGAAAATGACAGCCCTAGAAAAAATCGGGCTACCAGATGCTTTACTGCTCGAGCATAATGTGACATCAGAAGCCGATTGGCAACGGGTCATGGCTGCCACCAAAGAGCATTTTGGGGCATTGCATGGTTTGGTCAACAATGCTGGCATCGGCGGCGCTCCGGGCAGTGTAATTTCCTATCCGCTCGAGGCGTTTCAACAAGTTTTGGATGTCAATGTGACGGGTGTTTTTCTTGGCATGAAGCACGGTATCAAACTGATGCTCGAGCAGCACAGTGGCAGTGTGGTCAACATCTCGAGCGTGGCTGGTGTGATCGGCTCACCGGGGATGATTGCTTATAATGCTGCTAAACATGCGGTGGTTGGCTTAACCCGTGGCGCTGCTGCCGAGTTTGGACGCAAAAATATTCGGGTCAATAGTGTTAATCCAGGACCTTTGGACTCGAGCATGATGCGTGGCTACGACGAAAGCCTCAAGCCCGGGCAAGGCAATGAAGTGCGCGAGAATTTACAGCGCAATATCCCACTGCGCCGCTACGGGCTACCATCCGAAATCGCCCCTGTGATTGCTTTTTTGCTTTCTGATGAAGCCAGTTTTGTAACGGGTGCGGTTTACTTGGCAGACGGCGGTCTGCATTCGGTCTAATGCGACTTTTCTTAGCGGGTCTGGTCAACCTCGAGACAACCTTGCAAGTCGAGCAATTCCCACTCGAGTACACGCCGTCTCGGTTTGCATTTTTTGGCATTGGGAATACCTCAAGTGGTGTGGGTTTGAATGTTGCCACTGCCTTAAAAACCCTTGGGGCAGAAGTGTATTTTTGTAGTTTTGTCGGTGCAGATTTGATTGGGCAATTGACGCAAAACCACCTCGAGTCTGCTGGTATAAAGTTGTACCTCGAAACCATGCCAGAGCATCCACACAGCATCATTATGGTGGACAAAAACGGTCAACGTTCGATTCACGCCGACTTCAAAGACATCCAAGAACGCACCATGCCGCAAACCCATCTCGAAGAAGCCATGCAAAAGGCTCAGGCTGCCGTGATTTGCAACATCAATTTTGCCCGTCCTGCGCTGGCGCTGGCGCTTACTCAAGGCATTCCGATTTACACCGACCTCCATGCCATTTCGCACCTCGAGAACCCATATGACCAAGATTTTTTAGAGGCTGCCGGCACGGTTTTTTTCAGTGGCGAACGATTGCAAAACCCAGAACAAACCGCGCTTCTAGCCATGCAGCGCTTTGCCAATATTACAACCATTGTGGTTGGCATGGGTGCAAGCGGTGCGCTGCTGCTCGAGCGGGGCAAGCCAACCCACCTCGAGCCAGCCATTGCTAACCCAAACCTCAAAAGCACCATCGGCGCAGGCGATGCGCTGTTCTCGAGCTTTGTCTACTTTCACCAAAAACTTGGTGATGCTCGGCAAGCTGTGGCTCGAGCCGTCTGCTTTGCTTCGTATAAACTCGGTGAAGTCGGTGGGGCAAAAGGTTTTTTAACCGAGAGCCAGCTCGAGCAGCTGTTGAGTTGAGGACTGTTCTTTTGAATTGATACGTTGCCTGACTTTGAATTTTCCAAGGACTTTTCCGCTTCGTTGCTTTCTAGGACTGAAGCAATGCAGTAAAGGCTTTTGGGTTTTTAGAGCGGGGTGTAGCCGCAGAATGGGCAACTACGCTGCTTGCGGAAAAGAACTCAAACGAATCGAATCAAAGTCAATAAATGGATGAACACTTGCGTCCATCCCTCGAGCAAAAGCCTTACCATCGCCACCC
>JAAFJQ010000163.1:5796-9240 GCA_013298185.1 Deinococcales bacterium | reverse complement strand
CTTGGTGAAGGGATTCTTGATGCCGAGACGTTGTTATAATTCAGTTGATGAATTGCGCCAGGCGTTGTTGGTTGCTTTAGCTGCGGTGGGTGGAGTTAAAATCTAAATGATTTCGTGGAGATACTTAGACAAATTTTCCATTCTCTTGGAAGACTGTGCCGTCCACGGTGATTCGTCCACTTTGGCGCATGTCAAGGATTAAATCCCAGTGCAGAGCGCTTTTGTTGACACCACCACATTCGGCGTAACTCGAGCCAATGGCTAAATGCGCCGTGCCGCCGATTTTTTCATCAAATAATATGTTTTTGGTTGCCTGATGAATGCCGTAATTTGTGCCAATACCAATTTCACCTAAGAAGCGTGCGCCCTCGTCGATCTCGAGGGCGTTTTGCAGGTATTCGTTGCCTTCTTCGGCGCTGGCTTTGATCACTTTGCCTTCTTTGAACCAGAGTTCCACACCCGAAACCGTAAACCCAGAAAAACTCGAGGGGATGGTGAAACGCACCACCCCATTGGCGCTGTTTTCGATTGGGCTGGTAAAAATTTCGCCTGAGGGCATGTTGCGTTTGCCATCGGAATTGCGCCAAATTCGGTCTGCTACGGACAAAGTTAAATCCGTACCTGGTGCTTCTAGGCGAATGGTTCTACTGCCTTTGACACGGTCAATCAGTTTTTCCTGCATAGCGCGAATCTCGAGCCAACCGCGCCATGGGTCATCGAGGTTTAAGAACATTGCACCAATCACAAAACGCTCAAATTCGTCTAAACTCATACCAGCATCTTTGGCATAACCTTCGGTGGGAAATAAAGTCACGCACCAGCGTTTGCCGACTCTAGCGGCGTTTAATTGACCAATGGCTTTGCGGTGACGAATCAGGTTAGCGGGTTTGATTCGCTCGAGTCCGCGCAGGTCGGATTCAGCTTCGATGCGTAAAACCGCGTCGGCATGACGCATTTGTTCAATTTCGGCTTTGGGAATGGTATCCAAATGAATGTCTTTAGCGTACTGATGAAAGTCCAACGTCTGTCCGGGATAACCGATTCTAAAGACCGGAAAGGCATCGCAGAATAAAATCGCGTTGTGCAGCACCCGCACCAATGGCTCGGCGAGGGTATTGGTTTGAATTAAAATGGTTTCGCCGGGTGATACCTCGAGACAGTAATCGGTCAGGAGTCGCGCCCATCTCGAGAGAAAAATATCTTGCACTTGGTTATTGTATTACAAAATGAGAAGCAGCGAAGTATACTCTGTGGGTGCAACTCGAGGATTACACCCTAAGCATCACCTACCGCGAGGACTGGGCTATTTGGGAAGCAAGCCTGCTCGAGTTTTATGCTCTGATTGCCAGTGCCGAAACCGAAAGTCAAGCCTTGGCAGAATTGCAGCGTTTATTCGAGGAACGAAAAATTTATCATGCTGCCACGGGTAAACCATTGCCGATACCTGGTGAAGCGCCAGAAGCCATGTTCTCGAGTACAGTTCGCATTGATGCCCAAGCTGCCCTTGCCAGAGATTTTTTTAGTAAAGTGCTGCACCTTGATTATGACGATGTCTTCTTGAACGACACCACCACCTTAGAAGAATTTGGGGACTTAAGCGCCATTCGCAACCGAGCCTTTTCGGTGTACGGTGTTGACATTCTGCTCGAGGCGGAGCGCCCTGTTTGGCAAGTTTTAGAACTGATTCGCAATTCAAGTCGGTAACCCCTCGAGACTTAAGGAGTTTGTATGGCAATTCAAAAAGATGATGTGGTCAGCATTGATTATCGTTTAACCGTTTCCGAAAGTGTGGTGGATGAATCCGAAGGCGAGCCGCTTTTGTACTTGCATGGGCATGGCAACATCATTGTTGGTCTTGAGCGGGCATTGTCGGGCATGAGTCTTGGGCAGGAAAAAAATGTGGTGGTTGAACCAGACGATGGTTATGGTTTTTACGACGAGCAACTGATTCAAACCATCCCTGTCAGCAGCTTTGACGATGAACTCGAGGTCGGCGGGCATTACACAGGTGAAAACGAAGACGGTGAAGCGGTGAGTTTTGTGGTTTTAGAAATCGAAGGCGACGATGCACTGGTGGACTTCAAAACCAAAAACCACCTGCGAATCCAACCAAAAAAATACCGTTGAATGGGGTGATGCCCTCGAGCAGAATGCCTGTGGAAATACCAGCCAAAACCCCTGCGGGGACAACCAAGCCATGTTGTTTGGTTTGACGGTAGGCATAAAAAAATGCCAGTGCCACTGCGCCCACCCAGAAAAAGCCTTCGACCGCACCGTTGATGGTGCTGAGCAGAATCAGTCCTGCCACCCCGAGAATTGTCCAGCCGATTTGTTGATTGCGGTTGTCTATGGTTTGCATGTCTTGCCTCCTGAAATAAATTTTAGGGCTTGGTTCTGGTTCACGTCATCCGTCCAAAGTTGCAGATGTTTAGTCTTCTGTCCAGAGTCGCAGATGGTTTGTGATACGAGGTTGACCCCGTAAAAGTTTCCATTTGTTACTTGTTGGTTACTCATCTATGCCAAACTAAGTCCATGCGGGTTTTACTGGTCGAAGATGAAATTGAAATTGCCACACCTTTGGCTCGAGCCTTACAAGCCCAAGGCTTAGAAGTGACTGTCTGCCATGACCTCGAGACTGCCCAAGACGCACTGCTCGAGCGCGAACCTGATTTGATGATCCTCGATGTGCGTTTGCATGAACACGAAGATGGCGGTTTTATGCTTGCCAGAGAAGCTCGCCAAGCAGGTTTCACGGGCAGCATTCTTTTTTTAACCGCTCGAGATGCTTTATCTGACCGTGTGCAGGGCTTAGACGACGGCGGCGATGACTATGTGGTCAAGCCGTTTCAACTGCTCGAGGTGCTGGCAAGGGTCAGGGCATTGCTGCGCCGCACCACCGAAGCCAAAACCAATCTGCTACGCTTTGGGGCGCTCGAAGTGGATTTAAGCCGCCAAGAAGTGCGGCTGTCTGGTATTCGCACCGATTTAAGTTCGAGGGAATACGCACTGCTCGAGCGTTTGGTCTTGTCGCCCTCGAGAATTTTTGCTCCTGAAGAACTCTTGGATGCCGTTTGGGGCGACGCTGCCAGTTCGGTCAGCGTGGTCAAAGTGACCGTCTACCGTCTGCGTGAGAAACTTGGTGCAGAAGTGGTCAAAAGCAATAAAAACGGTTATCAATTGGGGTTGCTTTGAGCCTTCGCTTGCGCTTAGCGCTGCTGATGGCAACCTTGATCGCCGCAGCCGTGATTGCCCAAGGCGTGGTCGGCTATGCGCGTTTTGGGCAGCTTGGCTTAAGCGAAGCTGATCGGTTGTTGCAAAATTTTCTCGAGGATCAAATGCGCCCACCGCGCCGCGATGGTGGACGCAATGGCGGGCGTGACCGTCCACCGATTCGCTTTGATACAGACCAAACGGTTCGCGCTCGAGTCTGGCAAAATCAAGTGG
>JAAFJQ010000163.1:0-5786 GCA_013298185.1 Deinococcales bacterium | reverse complement strand
TGGTTGGTTAGGCCCGATTTGGGCAACTTGGCATCAACGAAGCCGATAGACTCCTACAAAATTTTCTCGAGGATCAAATGCGCCCACCGCGCCGCGATGGCAGGCGTGACCGTCCACCGATTCGCCCAGACACTGACCAAAGCGTTCGCGCTCGAGTTTGGCAAAATCAGGTGGTGGTACAGACCTTCGGCACGGTTTTTCCAGATGATCTTGCACAGATTGAACTTGGTTTATCCACCATCGGTCAGTGGCGAGCCTTGGGCTTGGACTTACCAAACGGCGCTCGGTTTGAAGCGGTGACTGACTTAAGTCAGCAGCAAACAGGAGCAAATAATTATTTACAAAGTTTGCTGCTGACCGTGCCACTGCTGGCAGGTTTAGGCGCATTGGCAGCATGGTTTTTAAGCGCCCAAGCCCTCAAACCACTCGAGAACCTGATCGGTACAGCCAAACGGGTGGCGGAATCGGGCAACCTTTCGGAACGGGTCGTGCATGGTACAGGACAAGGCGAACTCGAGCGGTTATCGCGCACTTTTAATCAAATGCTCGAGCGTTTAGCAGGTTTTCGAGAACGCGAAATCAGTTTCACCCGCACGGCTGCCCACGAACTTCGCACACCACTGACCGCGATGCAAGCCCAACTCGATGCCCAAGCCAATGGTTGGAGCAGCCAAGACGAAGCCTTAGAAACCGCCCGTAACCAAGTCGAACGCATGACCAAACTCTCCGAAGCGCTTTTGATTCTGGCAAGGGAAGGACGCACTGAAATGCTCGAGTTTGACTTGGGCAAAATGGCATTTGAATTAGCCGAAAAACGCGGTGCAGCCTACATCGGCAGCAACCATTATGTATTGAATGGCAATCCAGTGCTGCTCGAACGCGCCTTGGAAAACCTGCTCGAGAATGCCAGCAAACACGCCCCAAACAGCCAAGTCACGGTACAACTCGAGACTCGAGAACATGAGCTGAGGTTATCAGTCACCGACTCAGGCAAAGGCATGAGTGCCACAAGCCTGAGCCGAGCCACCGAAGCCTTTTACCGCGCCCCCGGAACTCGAGCTTATGGCAGTGGCTTAGGCTTAGCGGTAGTGGACAGCATTGCCAAAGCCCACGGTGGGCAGCTACTGCTCGAGGCGGCTGAGCCACAAGGCTTAAGAGCAAGCCTTTGTTTGGGTTTGGTACAACAATAGTTTGGGTTTGGTACAACAATAGTTTGCGGTTGCCAGCCAATGGCAACCCTGTGGTTGTTTATTACGAAGAATTTGCTTTGACCTTTTCTTTAGCCTCGGCTCGAGCCAAGTGCTTTTCGCTGCTCTTTATCTTGGTACATCCGACTGTCTGCTAAGCGCAAGGCATCATCCAAAGATAGATTGCTCAGTTCGGTCATACCAGCCGCCACACTGCCAAAAGCATGCTGCACTGTGGCAACAAAAGTCTTTGGGTTACTGTGATGCAGCACCACAAATTCATCGCCACCAACTCGGTAGATTGGCTGCAAATCAGGCGCGGCTTGCTGCAAGCACCGGACAAACTCGAGGATAAAAGCATCGCCTGCTTCATGCCCTTGCTGGTCATTGATTTGTTTTAAGCCATTTAAGTCCCATAAGCTCAACCAAGCGAACTTGACCTGAGCAAAATCTTCACGCAAGGCACGACGATTGCCAAGTTTGGTCAGGGAATCTGTCCGAGCAGCTTGCTCGAGTTTATCGTAGGCTTTCTCGAGTTCACGGATTGTAAAATGAAACAATAAACCAACGCTGCTAAAAGCCACAACCGCAAAAACACCAAGCAGAAACTCACCGAAGAGTCTTTGCGGTACCAAAACCATCAGCGATAAGCCAATACCAAGCAATGCTCCACGCCACGACCAAACCAATGGCAGCAGCAAACACGGCACAAATGCAAAAATCACAGGAGCAATACCGCCCAAGCCAGTAAATTTGATGAACACAGGGTAACGAATTAACCAACCCGGACCAAGGATGGTGCAGCACAACATCAGCACCATAGCCGCCGTGGGATAAAACCGTGACGCAGCAAAACACAACCACATTGTTACAATCATGGATAAGCAAGCCACAATCCCCAGCTCTGCCCAACGTCCGATTGGATAAAAGAAATAACTGCTCGCCCCTAAGGTGAACAAGCCAAGGCTGGTCAACCAAAATCCCCTGATGAACTTGGCTTGAAACACTGCGTACACGCCTTAGTGTAAAACAAAACCAGACCAGAAAGCTCGAGCGGCAAAAAAACCATTTTGCCTTTTGAACTGCGTCACATACCACTCGAGAGAACAGCTTTTTCTTGTTTTTAATTTACCAAAACCCTTTACTGAACAGCATTTTTTACCATGTGACGCGCATGTGATGTCGGGCAGGTAGATTGCTTGGGATGAAAAGAAGTCTCATGAAAAATAGTTTGTTCCTCTTACCCTTGGCTGCTTTGATGGCGGCTTGTGGTGGTGCAGTCACCGCACCAACGGTCAGCCTCTCGAGTCCAAGCGCTCAGGTGTTCACCAATGCTTCTGTGAGCCTTCAAGTGACAGTTACAGGCGATCTAAGCAGTGTGGAATTGCTAAAAGACGGCACACTGCTTGCAACGCTAACCGCGCCGTATCAGTACACTTGGGACACCACCAGCCAACCCGAAGGCACATATAACATCTCGGCTCGAGCCAGCAAAAGTGGTCTTGCTGCACCTGTGGTCAGTGCTGCTCAGCAAATTACGGTGGACAGAACCTCGCCGACCATCACGGCACGCACACCCACCAACGCTGCGGTGAATGTCTTCTTAGCCGATGAGATCAGCCTAAGTTTCAGCGAACCAATGCTGCCCTCGAGCATCAATACAACCACGCTGCAATTGCAACAAAGCGGCAGCCCAATTGCCCGCAATGCCAATTTGGACGCAGCAGGGACAAAACTAATGGTTGTGCCAACGGCTTTGCCGACCCTGCCAGCCAATTTGAGTCTGGTGGCAAATGGTTTAACTGACCGAGCTGGTAATGTCCTAAATGATACCGCAACTTTTGATGCTCCGATTTGGCAGCAACCGGGTACACAACCTTTGGACGTGGTTCCAGCAAGATATACAGTGACAACTTCGCGTTCAACGGCGCTTGATGCGAATGGCAATCCAATGGTGGTTTGGACTGAATACGAAGCAACCTCCACAAATGTTTATGCCAAACGCTGGAATCAAACGCTGAACCAATGGGAAGCTATGGGTACTCAACCTCTGGATTTAAATTCGGGTAAAAATGCCAGTAGCATTTCCATAGCTGTTGACTCGAGCGGCAAACCCTTTGTGACTTGGACAGAAGACAGTATCGCGTTTGGCTTTGAAGTGTACGTCAAAAGCTGGAATGCCACCACCAATCAATGGGAGCAATTGGGTGGGGCTTTGGATGTCAGTCCGAATATCAGTCCCGATGGGTTTGTATTTTCACCAAGGATTGCTGTTGACTCGAGCGGCAAGCTATTTGTGGCTTGGGTTCAAATTGTTTTAGGTTCTCGGAATTTATACGTCAAAAGCTGGAATGCCACCACAAGTACATGGGAGCAATTGGGTGGAACATTGGATATGAATGTCACAAAAATTGCGGTTGTACCCTCGATTGCCATTGGCTCGAGCGGCAACCCAGTTGTGGCTTGGAGCGAAACAGATGCAGCAGGTATATACAATATTTATGTCAAAAGCTGGAATGCCACCACAAGCACTTGGGATTCAATAGGTTCGTCACTAAACGTAAATACAGCTCTGGATGCTGATGTACCATCCATTGCCATTAACTCGAGCGGCAATCCAATTGTGGCTTGGAGCGAAGATGATGGTACAAACTCGTATAACATTTATGTCAAACGTTGGAGTGCTACCACAAGCACATGGGATTCTTTGGGAACAACAGTGGATGTGGATGAAACAAAAAATGCTTATTCGCCATCTATGGTTCTCAACTCGAGCGGCAATCCAATTGTGGCTTGGAGCGAATACTTGGACAACATAACGACAATTGGCAACGTATTTGTCAAACAATGGAATGCCACCACAAGCACATGGGAATCCATCGGGACAACAACCTTAAATGTTGATTCAGCTAACACCACTGAGTTACCAGCCATTGCCATCAACTCGAGCAACAAGCCCGTAGTGGCTTGGCAAGAAGAGGTGTCAGGCAACGCAAACATTTATGTTAAGCGTTTGAACCGCATTCCATAGCAAAACCTGAATCATGCTTATGGGGTAGGATTTACCTGCCCCTTGACTTCTCGAGAAAACCTTGTACACTGATCTCGTGCCTATCTTGGCGCTTTACTAATTTTTTTCTCATCTACCGCAGGTTCGCGCCTGCGGTCTTGTTGCGTCACCCATGATTGGCACTGACAAACAGGTTTTTCGGCTTTTCGGCGATTCGTTTTTTTCGCAGGTAGCCAGACCGACCACTCGTTTGACGGTACTGGACATAGGGAGCAGGATGCAAGAAATCATCCGTTTCGGCAGCATCAAAGAAATTCTCGAGCTTCCCCGCTTGGTGGAGTTGCAAATTGGTTCGTTTGACCATTTTTTGCAAAAGGGCGTTCTGCCTAAAGACCGCGAGGATTTTGGACTTCAAGGCGCTTTCAGAGAAATTTTTCCAATTGACGAATCCGAGAAGAACCGCACTGGTGGTCTGGTCTTGGATTTCCTCGAGTACGAACTCGGCGACCCACCCTACAGCCCCGAAGATTGCCGCGATAAGGACTTGACCTACCAAGCTCCGATGTTCGCTAAGCTGCAACTGATTCACCGCGACACTGGTCTGATTAAAGAAGACAAGGTTTTCCTTGGCGATTTGCCACTGATGACCGAAGAGGGTAGCTTTATCGTCAATGGCGCTGACCGCGTGATTGTTTCGCAAATCCACCGCTCACCCGGTGTGTACTTCACCAAGTCGTACCGTGGCAGCAAGCCCCTGTACGCTGGTTCGATCATCCCAATGCCGAAGCGCGGACCGTGGATTGAACTCGAGTTTGCCACTTCGGATGTTCTCGAGATGAAGGTCAATAAGCGCAAATTCCCTGTCACGATGTTGCTGCGCGTGCTTGGTTACGATGACCAATCCATGCGGAAGATCTTCAAAGGCGCGGATGCGGTTCTCGAGGCGACCTTTAACGAGGATAAAACGGCTGGCATGAGCGGCGATGAAGCCCTGCTGCGTTTGTTCACCATCCTCCGCCCGGGCGACCCACCCAAGCGCGATAAGGCTGTTTCGTACTTGTACGGCTTGTTGGCTGACCCCAAGCGCTACGATTTGGGCGATGCTGGTCGTTTCAAAGTCAACAGCAAACTCGGCATTAAAAACCCTGAAAAAACCCTGCTGATTTTCGAGGATGGGCAATTCAAGGATGCTGGTTTGATTTCTGCCATCCAGTACCTCCTGACCCTGCAAAGCGGCGCTGAAGGCTTTTCCGAGGACGACATTGACCACCTCGGCAACCGTCGTGTTCGTACTGTCGGCGAGTTGTTGGGCGACCAATTCCGCGTCGGCTTAGGGCGTATGGCTCGAGGTGTGCGCGAACGTATGCTCTTGGGCAATCCAGATGCTGCCACCCCAAGCAAACTGGTCAACAATCGCCCCATCGTGGCTGCCATGCGCGAGTTCTTCGGACGTTCGCAGCTTAGCCAGTTCAAAGACCAAATCAATCCGCTTTCCGAACTTCGCCACAAACGCCGTATCTCGGCGCTTGGACCTGGCGGTCTGACTCGAGAACGGGCTGGTTTCGATGTGCGTGACGTTCACCGTACCC
>JAAFJQ010000156.1 GCA_013298185.1 Deinococcales bacterium | reverse complement strand
GGGCTTGGAGTTTACTGCGAAGCTCGAGGTCAAAAGTACGCAGGGTGCAACGCAGTTCAACACTGTCTGGGATGATGTTATGAGCGCCTTCACCAGCAATGATCGTGCAGACTGAAACCACACTGGGCAGTGTCGGGTTGGTGTTGCGGCTGACAATCGTTTGGAATGCCAGTACCAGCTGCGAAGCAATCACAATTGGGTCTATGCACTGATGCGGCGAAGCTGCATGACCGCCTTTGCCTTGAATAAAAACACTGAATGCGTCTGCCGAAGCAAAACTCGCCCCTGCCGATGCGCCAACCCAACCCACGGGTTTATCGTTCCAGAGGTGCAAACCAACCACGGCATCTATGCCCTCGAGTAAATCTGGTTTGTCTTTTAACATGGCTTTTGCGCCTGACACAATCTCCTCGGCGGGTTGAAACACAAATCTAAAATTCCCCTCGAGTTCATTCTTAAACTTAGCCAAAATACTGGCAACGTGCATGGCGATGCTGGCATGACCATCATGACCGCAGGCGTGCATTGCCCCTGCTTTGGTCGAAGCATAGGCTGCACCGGTTTCTTCGGTGAAGGGCAGCGCGTCTATATCGGCGCGAATCAGCACGGTTTTACCTGCTTTACCACCGTGTAAATTGGCAACCACACCTGTTTTGCCAATGTTGCGTTCGACTTCTAATCCCAGCCCCTCGAGATGCGCGGCAATCATGCCACTGGTGCGAACTTCTTCAAAAGCAATTTCGGGGTGCATATGAAAATCACGGCGCACAGCGACAAGGCTATCCGTTAGGGCGGTAACTTCGGCTTTTAAGTCCATAACCAAGTATACCCTTAAAGCGCGGTGCGAACCTGCCAGAGTTCTGGGAATAAGACAATCTCGAGGGCGCGGCGCAGGTACGGCACACCAGCTGTCCCACCTGAACCTGCCTTGAAGCCAATCACCCGTTCAACGGTGATTAAATGATTAAAACGCCAGCGCCTGAAATTATCTTCAACATCAATCAGTTTTTCAGCCAAGGCGTACAATTCCCAGTACTGATCGGTGTTTTGATACACCCTTAGCCAAGCATCGCGCACGATTTCGGAGGCTTCGTAAGGCTGAGCGTAATCCCGCTCGAGGATTGAAGTGGGTAAGGTCAGTCCTGCTTGGTGCAGTAACCTTAAACTCAGGTCGTAAATGCTTGGGGCGTTCAATGCCTGTGAAAGCAGCCTGTGATGCTCGAGGTGCTGCTCATGTGGGCGCATCATAAAAGCGTTTTTATTGCCAAATAAAAATTCGATCAGTCGGTACTGATGACTCTGAAAACCACTGGCTTGTCCAAAAGAACTTCTAAAAACCAAGTAATCGCTGGGAGTCATGGTTTTCAGGACTTCCCAAGCACTTGCCATTTGCTCTTGCGTTTTTGAAACTCGAGCCAGCATTTTCATAGCGGGGTCAATCGTAGCGTTTTCTAGACAAATCATGGCGCTTTGCAATTCGTGAATCATCAGTTTCATCCAGAGTTCTTGGACGTGATGAATGATGATAAACAGCGGTTCGTCATGAGCATCGGTCAGGCATTCTTGCGCTCCTAGAAGTTGCTCGAGTTTGAGGTAGCTGGTGTACGAAAAACCAGTCTTAAAGTCGGTGTGAGCGCTTTTGTAAGTGTCGGTCATGGTTGTATCATAAGCCTTCGTAAACGCTTACGAAATCTGCTAGACTGGGTCGCATGTCCGACCTGCTTGTTTTTGGTGAAGCGCTGATAGACCTTAAAGCCAAGTCTGCCCCTGAACTCGAGGGTGAATCGCCGCTTCAGTTCGAGGGTGAATCGCCGCTTCAGTTCGAGGGTGAATCGCCACTTCAGTTCGAGGGCTTTGTTGGGGGTTCACCGCTCAACGTTGCGCTTGCCGCCGCTCGTTTAGGCTTGAAAAGCAGTTTTGCGACCCGCATCAGCACCGATTTTTTCGGTACCAAAATCATGAAATTACTCGAGCAGAATAACGTACAAACCGACTTTCTCGAGCGCGGCACTGAACCCAGCACCTTGGCATTTGTGCAAATCCAAAACGGACAGCCAAGTTATAGTTTTCGTTTCGCTGGCACGAGTTTCCTCGAGTACCAAGGTGGGATAGCCCTGCCGCCGAATCTACGCGCCGTGCATGTCGGCAGTATTTTCGTGCTGTTCCCAGCCTTAGCCGAACGCACCTTTGCCATGATCGGCGGCTTTACTGGCTTAAAGCATTACGACATCAACGCCCGTCCAGCCATTGAAGCTGACCCAACAGCCTACCGCGCCACCTTAGGGCGTTGGCTAGGCACAGCCGATTGGGTCAAATGCTCCCGCGAGGATTTTGAGTTCTTATATCCCAACACTTCAGAAACCGATTTTGCTGCTTCGGTTCTCAAAGAAGCAGCCGTTTTGGTTGTGACTGACGGCGGTGACGGAGCGCGGTTGTACCGCAAAAATCAAACGGTGCTGAGCGTCCAAACCCCTCGAGTCAACGTGGTAGATACAGTTGGAGCAGGCGATACCTTTAGCGGCGCAACCATCCAGCAACTCCTCCTCCATCAACTCGAGAACCGAGAAGCCCTGCTGGCTGCGACTGATGAGATGCTTTTATCGGTGATTGACTTTGCAGCTCGAGCCGCCGCCATCAATTGCACTCGAGCTGGTTGTAACCCACCAACCTTAGCGCAAATGCAGGTGTAATCTATTTCTTAACGACTGACCTCGAGCAAACGCGGTAAGGACAGCAATTGCCCCAAATGTCGGGCTTCATGCACCAATAAGAATGCCAGCGCTCCGCCCAACGAACCAATCGGGGTTTCTCGAGCCAGATCAGCTTCGCTCAGGCTCGAGAGGTAGGTCATCAATGCTTCTTGCGAAGTAGCTAAATCGGTTTTCAGTTGCTCAAAATCCAGTGTTTCATTCGCACCGAGCGGAGCAGCATCACGCCCCCAGCGCTGAAGTTTTTGAGCATCCCAAATGGTTGCACCACCAACCAGCAGAATCGGCGTTTGTCTCGAGGCGATGATGTGGGCAAGCAGCCAATTGGCACTGCCGCCACTGGCAACTTGAAGATTGGCGGTACTCGAGTTCAGTGACTCGAGCGCGGTTTGGAGTTGACTGTAGGTGGTGCTGTACTGCATTTTTAAGGTTGGAATGTGCATGATGTTGTCCTTTACTTTTGGGCAGCCCAATCCCAAACAGTGGGAACCCATTCATAGCCCGTGCTGATTTTACGAATGTGTGCCAGTCCGGGCCACGGGAAGTGATACCCCATCACCAACGTGCGATCCGAAGCGACTTGGTCAAGGATTCTGGCTCGAGTTGCGGAGGCGGTTGCACCATCTTCGTCGAACAGCAAACGCAGGTCTTGGGCAAAGCCCAGCACATGATGGGTGACTGAATCCACAAGGTGAATCAATTGTTGATTGCCTGAGCTGATTTTAATGGCAATATGTCCAGCCGTGTGACCAGGTGTGGAAATAATTTCTATACCGGGCAGGATTTGATCGCCATTGCTCACAAATTTGACTTTGCCAGTCAGGGCGGCTTTAGCGGATTTTAACGAAGTTTCAAAGAAGGCTTGAACGGCGGCTGGTTTGGGTGGTGCGCCAGCAATTGGATTATCAATCGTGTCCCATTCGCGTTTGGCGATGATGTGTTCGGCGTTCTTGAAAACCAGTTGATTGGAAACCACCGCCGCGCCGCCCTCGAAAATGCCACCCACATGATCGGGGTGTAAATGGCTGATAATCACATGGTTGATGTCGCTGGGTTTGATGCCAATGGCTGCAAGATTACCAAGCAGCCGTCCGCCGTCGGCGACACCAGCTTTGCCGCCCGTGCCTGCATCCACCAAGACATTGCCTTGAGGGGTTTTTATCAGTAAACAATTGAGTGGTTGACTAACTGTTGCCCCTGCTGGTAAGAAATTATCGGTCAAGAGCTGCCCGATTCTCGAGACTGGTACATTGATGCCATAAGCTTGAATTGGAAAAGTGACTGTCCCTTCGTAAAGCGCATACAACTCAAAATCACCGAGTTTAACGCGGTAAGAACCAAAACTTTCGGCGCGGGTTGTGGCTGCACTTTGCCCGAGGGTGTTGGGGCTGAGTTGGCTCATGCCTGCCAGTGCCAATCCGCCAGCGCCGACCAAGCGCAGGGCTTCGCGTCTCGAGACTTGTGGTTTGATGATCTTATTCATGGGTGTTCCTCTCTTACTTGAATGAGTTAAGTGTATATACACGTTTATAATCCAAAAAAATTAAACTGATTTCACACTGGACACCACCTCCTCGATGACCTCGAGCAGCACGCCTAAACGCTCTTCGCCGATCTGCTGCACAATATGGGCTTGGGCTTTGGAACGAAGCGGAACAGCCGCTTTAAGGGCATCTAAACCCTGAGCCGTGAGGTTGATGATCTTTGCGCGCCGATCTATGCCTTGACTGATTTCAATCAGGTTTTGCTGCTCGAGACGTGCCAAATCCCTTGTCAGGGTGGTTCTGTCCATACCCACCTTTTGAGCAAGTTGGCTTAAGGCTATCGGCGAGTGGATGGTGATTGAAGTCAGCAAAATAAATTGCGTGGAGGTTAAGCCACAAGGCGCAAGGGCTTGGTCGTAGAATTGGCTGATGATCCGACTGGCTTTGCGGATGTTGGTGGCAGCGCAGCGACTCGAGTTCTGCTCGAGCCTTTGACGCATTTGTGGTGGAAGCTCAACTGCCATATGGTGTATATACACCTAAATTGTGCAGGCTGTCAAGTCTGGGATACAATTGGAGTCCATTTTGCTTCGGGCTTGACCTCGCCCCTTGGGCAAACCGCAGACTACCTCTTGTGAACCAAACCAGCCCCCAAGCCTATCTGAGTAGCGGCGAGTTCGCCCGCCAAAGCCGCCTTTCGCACAAGGCGTTGCGGCTGTACAACACGATGGGATTGTTGTCACCCGCCCATGTGGATGAAACCAACGGTTACCGCTATTACTCGAAAAACCAACTTGAACGAGCAAAACGAATTGGATTGTTACGGCAGCTCGAGATGCCGCTCTCTATTATTGCTCAGATCTTGGAACTCGAGGAAACCGAGGCTGCACAACACATCGGACACTGGTGGCAAAAAGAAGAGTTGCGTAACCGTGAAAAACGGAGCTTGGTTCATTACTTAAAAGACTACCTTCAAGGTCAAGGAGGAACCATGTATGAAGTGAACACCAGAACCGTACCAGAACAAAAAGTGCTTGCCATTCAACGCAGGGTGTACGTCAAAGACTTACCGAACTTTATTGCCGAGGCTTTTGGCAGCATTCAAACCTACTTAGCCACTTCGGGAATGAATAGCGATACCGTCGGCTGGGTGATTTATCACGGGCAGGTCAACGAAGATTCCGATGGTCCTGTGGAAGTCTGTGTTCCATTTGAAGGGCGCTTAGAACCCAAAGGCGAAATCGCCATTCGACTCGAGCCAGCCCACCAAGAAGCCTACACCCGCATCAGCAAATCCGAAGTTGAATTCCCGCATATTCTCAAAGCCTACGACGCAGTAAGCCATTGGCTCAGTGCCAATAACCTGCCCGTGTTGCCCAATGGCTGCTCGCCTCGAGAAGTCTACTTTGCCAACTGGAACACGCTTGGAGCGAACGATCCCGCCTGCGATATTGCCTTTCCTTACGAGGTCAAATCATGAATCAACTTGAGTTTTACACCGCCCACAGCGATTTCACCCATCCCGCCGAGTGGAGTCATCTGCTGGATGCCCTGCCCGATGGCATTCCCGAGTTATGCCAAGCCATCCAAGGTTTGGTGGTACATTACGTTGCCAGTGGCATTGCCTTTACACCTGAACGATTAAAAGAAATTGATACCCGTTGGGTCAAAGGAATATGCCGAACCCTGCATGCTCGAGATGACCGCCCGTTAATTCAACCTCGAGAACCGAGTGAGCGCTTGGTTGGTTGTTGCCGTGACTTTGCACTTTTATTTGTTGCGGCATTGCGGCAAAAAGGCATTCCTGCCCGCAGTCGAGTTGGCTTTTCCACGTACCTTAGCCCTAGCTTCTTCCATGACCATGTGGTTGGCGAATACTGGAATGGTCAACGCTGGGTGATGGTAGACCCCGAGTTCGCACCTGGAATCTTTGGCTTTGACATTCAAGATATGCCCAAAGGAGTGTTCCTCAGTGCCGCCCAAGTATGGCAAGCCTTTCGGCAAGGACAGATCAATCCCGAGTTATACGGTGTAGCACCGCAATTGCCTTGGAAGGGCGATTGGTTTATTCGCAATTATGTGGTCAAAGAATTATCGCACTTGTGCAAACACGAGCTGCTGTTATGGGATCAGTGGGGTGTCATGACCGAACAACTTGGCAACGACTTAGAACCAATTGACCAACTTGCCGAACTCTTGATGCAAGGCGATGCTGCCTTTGAAGATTGGCTTAAAGCCTATCAAAAACCTGTTTTTCAAGTACCCGAACAAGTTTTTTGTCAGTCACCAACCGGTAATCTCCGCCCTGAGCGAATTGCAACAACCGTTTTGTAGGCTTTTATTTTGAGGCTACATACAAGACCCGTAGGAGCGCAGCGTGCTGCGCTCCTACGACAAGACACGGATTTTCCATACCACCAGAGATGCACTTTTCTCGAGTCAAATGGTTTGTAGCATGACAGATTTGCAAATGCCAAATGAGATTCGCTTTGAATGTTTTCCTAAAAAACCCAAAATGTTGGGAATCACTTGTGTCGTTATCTCGGTGTGTTTACCCTAACAATTGAGGCTCGAGGAACACGGCATCGCCTTCAAAAATCCTGCCTGTGGTCAGCACTTGGGCGTAAACCCCAAAGTCAAGATGCCCCGTTCCAGCAATGGTTTTGAGGATTTTCGGATCGGCTGGCAAATCGCTTTGGGCAAAACCAACCATGGCACAACGCTCCGTAGGCTGATTGATTTTCAGCCGCACGGTATCGCCTATACAAAGCACTTGCCCAAGCCAAGTCTGCTCGAGTAAACCCGCTTCTGGGGTTTGTAGCACCATATTTGGGCGAAAACGCCGTGCATCTGCATTCAACCACGCCAGCGAGGAAGTGGTGAGCAAATGCACCGACCCTGCATCCATGTGCGGAATGGTGGTTTCTTGGCTCAACTTCAAGTCTTGAGCAAACACTTTGGAGAGGGCTGGCTCGAGTTTCAAATCATCAACGCTGAACATCTGCCCATCTGGAAAATGGATGATGGGCAGATCGTTTTCTGTGGTGACAGCAAAATCAAACAATCCCGCCAAATAAAAAAAGCGCCGCGTGTTTTTGCCACTTGCCAGTTTGCCAGTTTGGTTCTGCACAGCCAACAACCTGTCTCGAGCCACGCCACGCCAGTCAAGATCAAGGTGTGAGCGGTTTTCACCAAGCATGGATTTGACTGGGTAATGCCAAAGTTGTTTCACAAAAGCAATTGGCTGCATCTATTCAAAATAACACTGGTTTTGGTTTTAATCGCACCAAGGTTGTCTAGTCTCGAGATATAAAAGTGGTACTGCTTGACTGTACTTCTTTGCAGTAAGCTCAAGATCATGAGCTTAACTCGAGGTTTTTTGTACATTGCCCTGAGCGCTCCATTTGGATATTTTTTAATTCAACTGATTGCCGCACCGTTTTACCCAAACTACGATTTTATTCGTCTTGCTGCGAGCAATCTTGGCTCACCTGAATCCTTTAATCCCCTGATTTTTAATCTTGGTTCGATGCTCAGTGGTGTGGTGATGGTACTTGGAGCTTATGGTTTTTGGCGTGGTTTTCAAACCATTCGCACGTCTCGAGTTTTGGTTTGGTTGATCTGCACAGCTGTTATTCTGGTTGGTTTCAGTAGCCTTTGGGCTGGGATTTATCCTTTGCCAGACCCAAAACATGGCGAAAATCCTTTTGCTTTGTTTGGCTTGTTGCCAATGCCTTTTTTGATGACCGCTGCATTCTGGGCAAATCCAAAAGCTCGAGTCTGGCTGGGTATGTCGGTGTTGCTTTTAGTGGCTTTGATGCCTGTGATGAGTGGTGCGATTGCCATTGACCGCGCTGGCTACGATGGTTTATTGCAACGCTTACTGGCGCTGGCATGTTATGCCCCAATTGCCATTGGGGCTGTTTTGCTGACACAGCAACGCTAATCTTTTTTCTCGAGCGCATCAAATAATTTATCCAAATCGGCTTTGGTGCTGTAATGCCCAATGCTGGCACGAATAGCACCAGTTGGGTACAAACCCAAGGCAGTCATCGGCATGGTTGCATAATAATGCCCACCTGCCACGCCCACACCGTGTTCACCGAGGTATTTGACCACCTCGAGCGGACCCGCTTGTGCCAGATTAAAACAAAATGTTCCCACGCGGTTTTGGCTGCTTGGTTCGCCGTACAAAGTTGCACCCGATAAGGCTTTGAGTCGCTCCAAAGCATACTCGAGCAAGGGTTTTTCAATCGCTTCAATCTGCTGATAGGCTTTGACCAAACCCTCACGCCCAGCCAAGCCACCACCGAGTTCTTGACGCAAATACGATAATGTCCCAAGCCATCCCGCCATGCCTTCGTAATTGTTCGTGCCTGGTTCAAATTTTAATAAACTGTCATCGGGAATAAAATGCAGCTTTTGGGCTGGCAGCTTCTCGAGTAAATTCTGGCGCACGTACATAAACCCAAGGTGCGTTCCAAAAACCTTATACGCCGAGAAAAAAGCAAAATCCACATCGGACTTTTTCACATCAGGCAAATGATGTGGGCTGTCATGCACAAGATCATTGACCACCCAAGCGCCAACGCTGTGCGCCAATTTGGTTGCACCAGCCACATCGGGGCGATTGCCAAGGCTGTTGGCTGCCCCCGTGATCGCCAGCAAACGGGTTTTTGGACTAAGTAATTTTTCTAAATCAGCCAAATCCAAATGCCCCTCAGACCAATGCGCTCGCCAGATTTTTATTTCGCAACCAATCCGCTCGAGTTCACGCCAAGGGCTGGCATTGCACTCATGCTCGAGTTCAGAAATGATGATTTCGTCCCCTGCTTTGAACAACCTCGAGAAAGCCGTGGATAAACGAAAAGTCAGAGCTGTAGCACTCGGACCAAGCACCACTTCATCGGGGCTGCACCCAAAGAACTCAGCTGTCTCGAGACGGGTTTGGTCACGCACACTGGTCGAGAGTTGCGAACCTGCGTAAGGCATACCAACATTGCAACTGGCAGACTCGAGAAACGCGGTAATTCCAGCAATACACGCCCGAGGCACTTGCGCTCCTGCGGCGTTATCCAGAAACGAGAAACCCGAAGCCAAAGCTGGAAAATGAGGATTCATAACGCAGTCTACCGCGAATTGGATTTAAGGTGCTTTGAACTCGAGAAAAAACGTTCCAAAAAGGCTCGAGACGTTTGAGCAAAAAGCTACGGCGCTTTGAACTGAGCAAAACCACCAGAAGCCGTAAACGCTGCTTCAAGCGCTTTGACATCACGGCTTGGAAGATTGATTTTATTGCCCGGCAGTGTACCCGCGTAGACCTCGAGGGCATCGAAGTAACCATCGCCATCGCTGTCTAATTTTTTGGTCAGCACCTTAAAAAGAGCTTCCTTGATTCGAGCATCCGAAGTTGCCACAGGGCTGGTTTCTTTGCGGAAGGTATCGCGCAAATTCAGTCCAAAAGGATTCCACGGTGAAGCACCTGTGGTATTGACATGGCAATAGGTACAAGCGACACCTCTTGTACCATCTTCGCGGTCTGGCTCGAGGTTATATTGGGCAATGGCTGCAAGGCGGTACTGGTTTTTGGCAACACCAGCACTGGCAAAACCTAGGACAACCAAACCTGCTGCTACAAAAAAAACGGGTTTCATG
>JAAFJQ010000155.1 GCA_013298185.1 Deinococcales bacterium | reverse complement strand
TCAGGTTGCCATTGTCTGAGGTCACGGTTAAACCGTCTTTCATGCGGAGACGCACTTGGACTTGCGGGGCAATATCAGCCAGTTTAACCATCGTGGCTCGAGAACCCCATTGCAGGATTTCCACCGGCACAGCCCATCTGTACCCAAGGTACGGCACAAGTTTGGTGTGGTCAGCCACGACAATAAAGCGCTTAGCGTTAAATTCGACCAGTTTTTCACGCACCAATGCACCACCGCCGCCTTTGATGAGTTCTAAATTCGGGTCTATTTCATCTGCGCCATCAATCGCTAAATCTACACCAGCCGCCGAGAGTTCCATCAGGGGAATACCACACTCGAGGGCAAGTTGTTCAGAAGCTAAACTTGTAGCAACCCCGATGATTTCAGCTAAACGCCCCGCTTTGATGCGCCGTCCCAACTCGAGAATCGCATGTTTGGCAGTGCTGCCCGTGCCTAAACCAACGGTCATACCTGATTCGATATAGTCAACTGCTTTGATTGCAGCTTGTTCTTTCAGTGCTTCGAGGTTCACGGATGCTCCTTGTGCCATGCGAAGTTCATTGTGCTTGTGCCTCTTGTAGGGCTTTGGTGACTTCTTCGGTGTGAATATCCACCGAGACTTTTTTCCATGTTTTTACAATTTCACCTTCGGGGTTGATTAAAAAAGTGTAACGGAACACGCCTTCAAAGACCTTACCGTACATGTTTTTATTGCCATACGCGCCGTAGGCTTTGGCGGTTGTAGCGCCCGAGTCTGCCAGAAGCGGGAAATTCAATTCGTATTTCTGAGCGAATTTACCGTGGCTGTCCACATCATCGGCGCTGACACCTAGCACAGTCGCACCAAGGGCTTTGAGGCTGCCGAGGTTATCGCGGAAGTGACAGGCTTCTTTGGTGCAGCCTGGGGTGTCGTCCTTGGGGTAGAAATACAAGACCAACCAATGACCTTGGTACTGCTCGAGGCTGTGCATGACGTTATTTTGATCGGATAAGTTAAAACTTGGGGCTTTCACTCGAGTATTCTAACGCGAGAAACCAGATACGAACGTCTCGAGGTGTACCGCAGCAGCCACGTCTCGAGGTGTACCCAAGCCACGTCTCGAGGTGTACCCAAGCCACGTCTCGAGGTGTACCGCAGCAGCCACGTCTCGAGACATCCCTGTTGTTTCGCTTGCCTATTTGTTAAGCTCGAACAAGTTTGCTCGAGTATCCTCGAGTCGGAGGTCGTGTGTTAGGAATTGGAATTGTCGGATTGCCCAACGTCGGAAAGTCAACGCTGTTTAATGCCATCACCAAAGCAGGCGCTCTCAGCGCCAATTATCCATTTGCCACCATAGATAAAAACATTGGTATGGTCAGCCTTAAAGACGAACGTCTCGAGGCACTCGCTAAACTCTACACCAAAGGCGAGCGCGTGCCGCCCGTGGTTGAAACCCATGTTGAATTTGTGGATATTGCTGGTCTGGTCAAAGGCGCTTCGAGCGGCGAAGGCTTGGGCAATCAATTTCTAGCGCACATCCGCGAGGTCAGCACCATCGCCCATGTGGTTCGCTGCTTTGAGAACCCCGATATTATTCATGTTGCAGGACGGGTCAATCCACTCGAGGACATTGCGATCATCAACACCGAATTGGCGCTTTCTGATTTGCAAACCTTAGAAAAACGCCTTGATAAACTACGTAAAACCGCCAAGAGCAGCAAGGACGATGCCGAATTGCTCGAGAAAGTCGAAGCGCTCTTAAAGCCTTTATCCGACGGGATTCCAGCCCGCTTAACCGGCATTGATGTTCCTAAGGAACTGAGTTTAATTACTTCTAAGCCAGTGATTTACGTGACCAACGTGGACGAAGCCACCCTAGCCGAAGACAACGACCATGTGCGTGCGGTGCGAGCCTTGGCTGCCCAAGAAGGCGCTGAAGTCGTGAAAATCTCAGCACAAATCGAAGGGGAAATCGCTGAACTCGAGGGCGAAGAAGCCGCGATGTTCCTCGAGACACTGGGCTTGACTGAATCAGGACTCGAGCGCTTGGTCAAAGTTGGATTTTCTGCGCTTGGCTTGCAAACCTTCCTAACCGCAGGCGAAAAAGAAGTTCGGGCATGGACAATCACCAAAGGCACCAAAGCCCCGCAAGCGGCTGGCGAGATTCACTCCGACATTGAACGCGGTTTTATTCGGGCTGAAGTGATTGAATGGGAAAAACTGATTGAAGCTGGTGGTTTGGTCAATGCCAAGTCCAAAGGCTGGGTTAGGTCAGAAGGCAAAGAGTACGAAATGCGCGATGGTGATGTGGTGAATTTCTTGTTTAATGTGTAAAACTTTTCATGGTTCTCGAGAAAAAACCCCTAGAATAAATCATGAAACGATTTGTCCAACTTTGCATTGCGGTCTTAGCACTCACCGTCTCGAGTTATGCCCAAGCCCCATCTCAAGCCAGTTTTTTGCTGGCTCGAGCTGTGGCTTTACTTGATAATAATTACTTTGGTTTTGTGAAATTCGATTTACCAGCTCTTGATAAAAGCGCCAAAGCCAAGCTCGAGGTGGTTTGTAAAGGTCTGCCAAGCTGTGATTACCAGCAGGGTTTGCCCGTGCTGGATGAACTGATTTCGAGCCTTGGCGATGGGCATACGTTTCGCATGAGTGCTTTGCGTCGGGCTGAGTTCAATGCCAACCAGAGCAACCAGCCGATGCGTGGTGTGGGTTTAAAGTTTGCGCCTCTGCCCGATGCTTCGGCTTTGGTGGTCACTCGGGTTCTCGAGGGCAGTCCTGCGGCACTGGCTGGCTTAAAACGCGGTGATGTGGTGCTTGGAGTGAATGGCAGCTTAAGTCGTTTCAAGAGCGCTTCTGAAGCCACCACAGCCATCACTGAACTCGAGGCAAGCGCAACCAGCCTTCGTTTTGAAGTGCAACAAGTGGGTCAAAGCAAAACAATTCTGCTCGAGCCGAAGATGATTAGTCCTTGGTTGCCGAGTTTAGAGATCAAAAACGATGTTGCGATCATCACTTTTTACCAGTTCCTCACGCCGCTCGTGGCAAGCCAAGTGCATCAGCATGTGCAAACAGCCCAAAGCGCCAATGCCAAAGCAATTATTCTGGATGTGCGCGGCTCGGGCGGCGGCAGTGCCTTTGAAAGCATGGGCAGCGCAGGAGCGTTTTACGAACCTGTTGGTACAAATTTTGAAACCATTGGCAACAAAGGCAGTTACCAATTCAAAGACGGCGTAATCAACACCGATGGATACACCGTTTGGCGCTTAAACAACCCTGTTCGTTGGACCAAACCCGTACTGGTCTTGACCAACCGCATCTCGAGAAGCGCTGCTGAGTATATGACGTATTTCTTGCAGCGTCCCGGACGAGCCAAAGTGCTGGGAGAACGCACAGCTGGCGTACTGAACACCAGTACGGGTTTGTACAGCCTACCCGATGGTAGCACATTCGCCATTACCGCAGGTCGCTCGAGTACTTTGGATGGTGTACCACACCCAGAGTTTGTCACGCCAGACATGGAAATGACCGATGACATGGCAGCTTTGGCAAAAGGGCGGGATCTGATTCTCGAGAAGGCTTTAGAATTACTGCGGTGATTTTACAATTTCAAATACCAATTTTTGCGCTGACAGACAAATAAAAACAGCCAACATGCCAGCAAGTACAAGAGCGTATACGCCCAACCTCCAGCTTCGCGCCCATACACAATCAGGGCATTGAGGGCGCTGTCTTGTAGGTTGCTCGAGCCGAGCTTCCAATCTTGTAACACCCAAGTTTTGAATAAAATCGGGGCAATATAAGCCAGCAGTGCATTGCTACCAAACACCTCAAGTGGACTTAAGCTGAAAGCAAGAACGGTTTTCTCGAGGGCTAAGAAGAGCAGAAGTAGCAATGTACCCAGTCCGGCTGCGACAAGAATATACGCTGGTGTCCAATGGGTTTTGTTAAATTCCAAATCCAAATCCCATAAAAACCCAAGTAATGTCAGCCCTGTGCCAATTGTAAAAAACCGCAAGGCAACTTTGGCAAATGGCAGGGTGTGACTTTTTTTGAGCATCTCGGAAATCAAAGCGCCAAGCATCACCAAAGCTGTGGTCGGAATTACACTAGGTAAGCCGCGCAGTCCAAGTGGGGCTAACCAAATGTTCAGTTGGGCTGCCATGTTCTTGCCTGATTCAAATGTACCAGCTTCGAGTTCACCAACCGAAAAAAAGCGCAGAAATGCCCAGTAGCCACTCAACAGCCCCAATGCCAATATCCCTCGAGCTAAACTCGAGAGCGGCATGGTCAAGGCAGCGCAGAGGGTTGCCAGTGCAATCAGTTGCAGCACCCCCAAACCAAAAATCGGGGTGTGCGCCACAGCACTGGTTAGAAAAACGCCAATCAAGAAAAGCGGAATGGCTCGAGCGAGGTTTTTATACAGCCAGGCACTGAGTTTTTCATTGCGTTTCAAGAACCCTGAGTACACAAAAGGCAAGGCTGCCCCCGCACAAAATAAAAACCATGGAAAAACCAAATCCGCCAGTGTGAAACCATCGCCCCAAGCCGCGTGCATCAACTGAGTTGGTGTAAATTCACCCATCGAAGCGTTGTTCACCAGCAGCATCAGTGCCACGGTCGTGCCGCGCAAACCATCCAAGGCTCGAGAACGACTCGAGACAACCCGAGGTTGCGGCTCGTCGAGGACAACACCTTCGAGGGTTTGGTTCATTTGTTACTCGCATCGGCTAAGGCGGAAAGGGTATCTAAGCGAATACCTCTGGCTTTGGCATTGGCAAAAAAGCGCGGTAAAACCATGATGCTTTGCAGCACATTATCGTGAAGTAGCACAATTCCACCGGGGGCAAGGCGGCGCTGCAAACGGCTTTCTAAGGTGTGCTGACCAAGGTTGTCAAAGTCGCCCGGGTCATCCGTCCAAAAGGCTGTGGTTAAGCCCAATTCACTCGAGATTTTCAGGGTTTGGCGGGTGTAATCACCACCAGGTGGGCGGAAAAAACGAATTGGTTTACCTGCCAAGACACTCAAGGTCTTATTGGCTTCCTCAAGTTCATCGCGCACATCATCAGGGTCTAAACCGGGCAAGCGCACATGATGATACGTATGATTACCAATTTCATGACCATCTGCCACCATGTCCTGCACAAAGTACGGATGGGCTTTGGCGTTGCGTCCAATGCAAAAAAACGTGGCTTTGACTTTGATACGGTGCAGCACATCAAGCAGCAAAGGCTCGTACAGCGGATGCGGCGCATCATCAAAGGTCAGGGCGGCAAAATCCAGTTTTGGGCTACCGCGAAACAGTACCCCACCTTTGGCGGCTTCTTCATCGGTGGTGTCATCGGCAGGATTAGGGTCAACTTCGCGGACATCCAGCGGAGCGCGTTTAGGGCTTTTGAGGCTGGTGGGATTAACCCATGCCCTCGAGAATTTAGGCAACGTGTCCTTGTTCAAAGCAGCAAACTCAGCTCGAGCCGAACGCAGCACGCTGGCAGTCAGACGCGGCATCGGACCACCAAAACCCGCATAACTTTCGCGTTGATAGACACTGACATCCACTTCGGACAAACCTGCACGGCGCGAAAATGCCCACGCCACAGCTTGTTGCGCCAAGCACAAATCCTGCGCTAAGGCATCCTCGGCTTTTGGCACAAGCAGCAGCGCATGAGCCACTTCAATAAAACCATTGCTGGCAAACTCGATTTTCACCAAGTTTGGATTCTTTGGATCAAGTGCCAACTGCGGAAGCGGCGCGGCACTCCGCTGACCAGGAGCAAGTGGTTGCACCGTACCGGGCGGGTCTTGTTGCGCTCGAGCCACCAAAAGACCGCTCATTGTGGCGAAGGTGGCGAGTTTGAGAAAATCACGTCTGGAAGTCATATGCTCCTCTTTTTGAAAGGTCTCGAGAATTCAATGTTGGGATTTCGGAAATCATAGGCAAGAACCCAAAAACAAATCGCCAAAAGTGGGCGAGGCTCGCCCCTACGGTTAAAATCAAAAATCTTGTGTCAAGCGATTTCCTCGAGAAACGACTCATTTTTACCTCAAAGCTCATAGCTCATTGCCCTACGGCGTTGCCAACGCCGTTTTCACCCCATCTGGCACAAAACCATAGCGTTCGTACAAAGTTGCTGCCGCCTCGAGGCGGGCGCGGTACGGCTTTTTTTGTTTTCGCTCAACCAATGCGAGTACATACAACGCCAACGGATTTTCAGGCTCGAGCTGAATGGCTTTCTCGAGGTGGGCTGCACTACCAACCAAACCAGCCGCTGTGCTTGGACCCATGAACCCACCCACGGTGCGCTCACCACGGTAAAATTCAAACTGCGAACGCAGATAAGCTATGGTCAGCGGTTGAATATTATTCGGAAGAACTCGAGTGCCATCGGTACGCAAATACATGTGGATATTGCCGTTTTTATCGTATTGCGGTTCTAAAAAACGCCAGTCTTTAACGGTCTGGTCACGCATCAACAAGCCCTTGTGCTGAAAAAAAGGCTCTGGGTCAGAAGCATCAATCAAGGTGTCATAGCCACTGCTGAGGCGCAGTACTGCCGTGACATGTCCAAGGTTGCTGGTTTGCCCTTTGTCATTGCGCCAAACCATCGCCACACCCATGTCCAAACCCATGCGCTGCGCCAAGGCAGCAATCAGCACACTTTGCAACAAGCACTGACGCTCTCCGTTCTGTACAGTGTACGCAAATTCAAAACCACGCTCGAGACTGAATTTAGGAATTGTGGCTTTGATCATTTTATGCAGCCACGCACCTGTTTTGCGCTCGAGAACCACCCGAGCATCGCCTTTGGCAGCTGCCAATTCCTTGGAACGCAACTCAAGCGCCATTTCGAGCGTGGTCGCCCTACCCAAATGGGCTTTGCTGTTGCGTTCATATGCTGTCTCGAGCCACGTTGTAAAAGGGGTGTAACGCCCACCGATTTGACGATACGAATCCGATACCAAGGCATTAAAGGTTGCTCCCAAGTACGGGTAACGCTGCGAAGCCACTCGAGCCGAGGCTTTCTGACTGATGATGGCTTGATTGGACTGCCTAGGTACATGGGTTTCGGCATAACCAAGACCAGAAACAAAAGCAGCCAGAGCAGCCAGGGCATATCGTTTTTGAGTTTTCATGGAACTCCTTTTTCCTTACCGAGAACAGCGTAAGAAAACAATGCAATTACCAAAGCCGCAGCAAAGAACACCACCAAAAATTCTGGTATCAGTCCAACTCGAGCCAACTGGTCTTTGAGTGGCAGAAGAGCCAGTAAAATCAACACACCGCCAATGCCAGCTAAGCGTTTCATGGCGTACCTCTCGAGGTTTGATGAATGGCTCTAAATTCGCGTTCTAAGGTTTCAATTTCGGCATCAGTTCCTTCCTCGAGGTCAATCACTTCGTTACGGGCTTCTTTGACCGCACGAATCAGTTCATCGAGTTTGAGGTGCAGGGCTTTGGCATCGCGGTTTTGGGCATTTTGAATTAAGAAAACCATTAAAAACGTCACAATCGTTGTACCTGTGTTAATCACCAATTGCCAAGTGTCTGAAAAACCAAAAATCGGTCCAGTCAGCAACCACACGATAATCACACTAAAGGCTGCGATAAACGCACTGCTCGAGCCTGTGACTTGGGCGACTTGATGCGAAAAACGTCTAAAGAACTCGTTCATGCACTCAACTTAGGTCATAGAGATGGAATTGAGGTGAAGTTTTTATATTTGGGGGAAAACCAAGCGCACCCGAGTACCTTTTCCGAGCTGGCTGTTCATCTCGAGTTTGCCACCATGTGCTTGTACCACGGCTTGCACCACTGCCAGTCCCAAGCCGCTTCCATCGCGGTTGCCTTCACGGTGAAACGGCTCGAGCATTTGCGTTTGGGCTTCTAAGCTGATACCAATGCCTGTGTCACGCACCTCGAGCCACGTTTGTCCAACTTCGATTTCGATGCTGCCCGAATCAGTGAATTTGATGCTGTTAGCAATCAGGTTCTCCACGGCTCGAGCCAATAAAATGCCATCTCCTTGCAGGTGGGCGCTGATTCCAAAACAAGCAATCTCGAGGTTTTTTTGAATCGCCAATGGCGCGAGTAAATCCACGGCTTCACCTGCCACCTCGAGTAAATCCACGGTTTCAAAACCCATGGCGCGTTCAGCTCGGGTCAGGGCAAGTAAATTCTGCGCTAGGTCGCGCAAATGCCGCGCTTGAAAAGCCACTTTCTCGAGGGTCGCACGGTCTTGTACCGCTTCGCTTGGTTGCCCAAGGCGCACCTCAAGCGCGACCAGCATCGCACTGACTGGGGTGCGGAGTTCATGAGCTGCATCAGCCAGAAACCGTGTTTCTTGTTGGCGTTGTGCCAAACGCGATAAGCGCCCTTGCTCGAGGGCTTGAGCAAGCACACCGATTTCATCTTTTAATTTGGTGTGAGGGATGGGTTGGTCATCGGTGGGATGCGCGACTCGAGTTGCCAATTGATCGAGTGGCGCAGTGCTTCTTGCTACCAGAAAAACACTGAGTAAGCCCACCAAAATGGCTGCTAGAAAACCATACAAGGCAGAGTTTTGAATATAATTTTCCAACACCCGTTGGCTGCTTAACAGTGGACGACCCACCTGCACCAGCAAATCACCAGACCGTAAACTCGAGACTCGCCAATCTGCCACGCTTTGATTGAGGTTTGGTAATTTCGATACTAAAAAATCGGAGTCAAGTGGTTCAGGCGCGTCCATCTTGCCCGCTCCTGCAATCAACTGATTGTTCTGATAGACCCAAGCGGCGCTGCTGCCTCGAGCTGTGGTTAGGGCATCCTCGGCGATTTGATTGAGTTCACCATCTTCGCGGATGGCATCTAAAACCACTTTGGCTTGAACCCGCAACTCTTCATCTAAATCGTTCAGCAAACTGCGTTGCAGCGCCAAGCCACTGGCAAACACCAAGAGCGCCAAAGCCAAAAGCGTTAAGAAACTCGAGAGCAGTGCAAGGCGCAAACGCAAACTCATAATGGAAAACGATAGCCGCTCCCATGCACGGTTTCTACTGCCCACGCGCCAAGTTTACGGCGCAAGTTCTTGACATAGACATCCACCACATTGGTTTCAGCACTAAAATCCGCGCCCCAAACCCGATCAGCAATCTCGGAACGCGAATAAATCTTACCGGGATGCTGACACAACAACTCGAGAATCGCGTATTCCTTGGCGGTCAGTTTGACTTCCGACCCTTGGTACGTGACGCGCTTATAATTCCACTCGAGCCTCAAACCATCTTTTTCAAAAACATTTTGCGGCACAATCCGAGCGCGGCGCAGCAAAGCCTGCAAACGCGCCTGCAATTCAGCCAGTGCAAAGGGCTTGACCAAATAATCATCGCCGCCAAGCGCCAAGCCTTTAATCCGATCTTCCAAGGCATCTCGAGCCGTTAAAAACAACACAGGTGTGGTGTTGCCAAGGTGTCGCAAACGCTCGAGCAGCAAAAAACCAGCATCCGCCCCATCGGGCAAGCGCACATCAAACACAAAAGCATCAAAGGTAAACGCCAATGCCAGCCCTTCGGCTTCACTGGCACGCTCGGCTTCATCCACCACAAAACCAAGTTGACGAAACCGCGCCGCAATACTTTCACGAATGTCTTGTTCATCCTCGAGCAGCAAAATACGCATTGTGTCTAATTGTTGCACAAGACATGGAATCAAGATGAAAAAAACACTTCATGCGTTTTCCATCCCCTCGAGCCACAATTTTATGTAAGGGGTGTAGCCGCGCTTTGGACAAAGCCGTAAAATCCAATGATGAAACCCAAAACTGATTTCGAGCAAACCATCCTGCAACTCGCCCGCGACCTACAAAATGACAGTCATAACGTCAAGAACTTCGC
>JAAFJQ010000154.1 GCA_013298185.1 Deinococcales bacterium | reverse complement strand
TGCTTGCGCCAATCGAAAAACGCTGAGCGCCTGCTAAGCTCGAGAAGCCAAGAATTGCCACCAAAATCAAAAACCATTTTTTCATATTGCCCCCTGAGAGCTGTGATACACGAAAGACTTAAATCCTAATCTGTCCTGCACAGGATGTATTGTACATGATTTTCAAAAAAAGTCATGAGCGCACAACATAAACATTTGTCAAACAAACAATCACCCCCTGCGCTCACTTGACGCAGGGGGTGACTCAAGCGCAATTATACCAAATCGGTTTCCGAGTGCTACATATTCGCCTAACGGCAAATATTTCGACTTGCACCGATTTGGTATTGGTTCTCACACGCATAGCGTGCTGTTTAAGTGAGCCATCTTAAGACTCACTTAAACGTGGAATTGGTATTACTTCACAAACAGCATTTCGCGGTAGCTTGGCAGACTCCAGTGCGCCTCAGCCACCAGTCCCTCGAGTTGGTCAGCGGCGGCGCGAACCTCGAGCATGGCTGGTAGGACGTTATCGCGCAGGTGATAGGCTTTTTCGTGAACGGTATCGCCACCAAGTTCGGCATTTTGCTTTTTCAGGCTTTCAAGCGCATCTGATAACTGATCAGCGAGGCTCGAGACGGCTTTGATTACACGCTCAGTTGCTTTGGATTTGATACCCACACCCGAAAGATCAGCCAAGTATGCCAAGGCGGCTGGCAAGATTTGGGTTTGCGCCATGTGTGCCGTGGTTTCGCCTTCGATGTTGACGGTCTTGAAGTAGATGTCGTACATGATTTCTTGGCGGCTTTCGACTTCTTTATGGGTCAACACTCCGTAATCGCCAAAGAGTTTGGTGTTCTTATCCGAAGTAAAGACTTCGATGGCATCAAGAGCGGTTGGTAAGTTGAGCAAACCACGCTTGGCGGCTTCTTTGTGCCAGCTTTCTGAGTATCCGTCGCCGTTAAAGATGATTCGTTTATTGGCAACATACGTCTCTTTGACCACCTCGAGAACAGCTGCGGCAAAAGCGGTTTTCTTTTTCAGTTTGGCTTCTAAACTTGCCACCAAGGCATCAATGCTCTCGGCGACAATCGTGTTCAGCACAGTAATCGGGAAGGAAATGCTCTGGCTGCTGCCGACGGCGCGGAACTCGAATTTATTACCAGTAAAAGCAAATGGGCTGGTGCGGTTGCGGTCGCCTGCGTGGCGAGGCAGTGGTGGCAAGACTGGTGTACCAAGCTCTAAAGTGCCAGCTTTTTTGCCACTGCCACCTTTGCCACTGGCAATGCGGTCAAAAATATCGGTCAGTTGGTCGCCCAAGAAAATGCTGAGGATTGCAGGTGGGGCTTCGTTTGCACCTAAGCGGTGGTCGTTGCTGGCGCTGGCGACAGCAAGTCGCAGCACGTCTTGGTGGGCATTGACAGCTTTGATCACAGCCGCGCAGAAGAACAAGAATTGCAAGTTGTCTTGTGGGGTATCGCCCGGCTCGAGCAGGTTGGCACTGTCGGTTCCCATGCTCCAGTTGCAGTGCTTGCCTGAACCGTTGATACCAGCAAATGGTTTTTCGTGCAGCAGTGCTGCCATGCTGTACTTACGGGCAGTGTTGCGAATGGTTTGCATGATCAGTTGCTGATGGTCAGCTGCAATGTTGCTGTTTTCGTAAATTGGTGCAATTTCAAACTGCCCGGGCGCGACTTCGTTGTGGCGGGTCTTGACTGGAATGCCAAGGGCATAAAGTTGCAACTCGAGGTCAGACATAAACGAAAGCACACGGTCGGGGATGCTACCAAAGTAATGATCCTCGAGTTCCTGACCGCGTGGTGGTTTCGCACCAAAAAGGGTGCGACCAGTCATCACCAAGTCTGGGCGGCTATAAAAGAACTCTTCGTCAATCAAAAAGTATTCTTGCTCTGCGCCAAGGGTTGAGCTGACTTTGCTCGAGACTCCAAAGTGCTTCAGAGCTTTTTGCGCCGAGGTGTTTAGAGCTTCGATTGAACGAAGCAGCGGCACTTTGGTATCCAGTGCCTCGCCTGTCCAAGAAGCAAAAGCGGTTGGAATACACAGCGTTGCACCATTGGAGTGACGCAGAATAAAAGCTGGGCTGGTCGGATCCCAAGCTGTGTAACCACGGGCTTCAAAAGTGGCTCGCAAACCACCCGATGGGAAACTCGAGGCGTCGGGTTCGGCTTGAATCAATTCCGAGCCACTAAAGGTCGCAATTGCACTGCCATCCGAGGTCGGTGCAACAAAGGAATCGTGTTTTTCGGCGGTTGACCCAGTCAGCGGGTGAAACCAGTGGGTGTAATGGGTTGCACCTTTCTCGAGCGCCCATGTTTTCATGGCAAGAGCCACAGTATCGGCAATGGCAGAATCAAGGGCTGTGCCTTTTTGAATCGTGGCTTGCAGGCTTTTCCAGACTGGTTTAGAAAGGCGTTCACGCAACTGATCGGTACTGAGAACATCGCTACCAAAGACACTAAAAGCATTGGGAAGCGGTTCGGATTGTTGCCAATTGCGACTTGCTGCTGCGACCACATCGTAGTTTTTCATGGTTTCTCCTAAAATAGTGCGGCATTTGCCTGCGACGCCACACAGCCTAACACAAATGGGTGCAGGTTGTACATCAAAATTTGTGCAGTTTGTCAAAAAAACCTGACACTTCTCGAGTAACCAAGCTCACAATCACCGAACGTACACCAAGATTTGCACAAATTGAAGGCATTGCTTCAACCAATTACCAGCATCAAATGGTTGTTACCCAATTGTTACCAAAATTCAGTAGGCTACTGATACATCGTTTCGGAAGTCATAAAGACTTCCGAGCGAAGCGAGTGGAAATAGGTGCAGCGTTGGTAAGTCCGACAATTCTGCATTAGCTGAATGTAAGGACATACGAAACGCTGCACAAGCACCTCGAGAACTCGAGAAAAAGGAAAAACCATGCAAATCAACCCACCCGTACAAGACGACAACGATGACGAAATGGTCGGGCGTTTAATCTCACGCCGTGCTGCGATTCGTTTGTTCGGAGCTGCCGCCGCTGGAAGCACAGCCCTGTTAACCACAAGCCAAATCTCGAGTGTCAATGCCCAAAACAGCAACAGCTTGCCTTCTTGTATTGTCCGACCAGCCATGACCGAAGGACCGTTTTTTGTAGACGAAAAACTCAACCGCTCCGATGTCCGCTCCGACCCAGCCAGCAAAAAAATAAGTCAAGGAGCAGCCCTTCGTTTAACCTTCCTCGTCTCGAGTGTCAGCACCAAAGGTTGCAACCCACTTAAAGGTGCAACCATAGACATCTGGCAATGCGATGCCGTAGGCACATATTCTGATGTCGGCAATGCAGTCGGACAAAAGTTCCTGCGCGGCTACCAAACCACAAATGCTTTAGGACAAGCTCAGTTTTTAACGATTTACCCCGGTTGGTATCCCGGACGCACCGTGCATATTCACTTCAAAATTCGTTACGGACAACAAGAATTCACTTCGCAGGTCTTTTTTGATGATGCCTTCACCGACCAAGTCTATCAAGCTGCACCTTACAAGGCTCGAGGCAGCCGCACCACACGCAACACCAATGACGGGATTTACCGCAATGGTGGCAGTCAATTGCTCTTAAACACCACCAAAGACGGAACAGGTTACGCCGCGACCTTTGACATTGGCTTCAATTTTGGATGAACCCCTCGAGATAAACTCAGCCGCTTCAATTTAACGCCTCAGGGGCTGCATTCCCTCACCTAAAACCAAGACCCCAGCGCTGTTGACCGTACCAGACTTGCCGCTTTTCAGGGTGATGTAATTCCAGCCTCGGTCTGGTTCAAATTCCATGTCGTAACTCATGCCGGGGGTTAAGCCCGTAATGATATACCTTGTGATGCCAAGTGGCACATTGACCCGAAAATTAGAAGCGCTGGCACTCGAGCCAACCCCAAGAAAAACCGCTGTTTTACCAGCAAACAATGCACCAACAAAGTTCTGGGTGTGTTCATCTGAGGTGGTCACATCAAGGCGCTGGATTTCGGTATCCACTTCGTCCACCTGAAAAATATTCAGCGCAAGGACATGCTGGCTGGCTTCAGTGGCATTGAGTACCACAGCTTCGCCTGAAATGCTGCTCTCTAAACTCGAGGGATACAAGGCAGTCAGTTTTTTGTTTTTGCTGATTTGAAATTGTGTTCCACTGCCTTGATAAGCATTGTTTTGTGTGGGGACAGCTTTTAAGCCAATCATCCGCCGAGCTATGCTATCGCTCGAGAAACGCACATCATCAGCCACCAAGACCGTTCCGGGCAACAGTGCCAGAACTTGGCGTTTAACTTCGGATGCGTCGTTGTACTCAGCAATTGCGCTGCCAGAACCAAAACCAAATGAACCACAATTCTCGAGCGGCACAAGTGGCGCAGCCCATTTGATGGCACTATCTAACATTGCGCCCGTGGTGTTCAGAGGTTCGCACTTCTCGAGTGGCGGGTTGACAGGCACAAGAAAATAAGCCCCCACTGCCAAAGCCGCCAAGGCTGGCACGGCCAGCAGCCACGAAACCCGACGGAGTGGAATCTGTTTCACGACATTTTCTGTGTCTTGGGTGGCATCAATCACTGGGTTCTTAATCGTTTTATCCCAACTCGAGGGGTTGTCAAACAACAAGGAATCGGCTTGGCGTGCAATTGGTTTGTTTGCTTGACTTGAGGCTGAGTCCACCATCGAAACAGCCGAGCTTTGGCTGCTTTGCAAAAAACGTTCACCACTGGTGGTCAGTAAGGACTCGAGGGTCGTCACGATTTGGCTCATGCTGTTTGGACGCTGGGTAGGGTCTTTTTTTAAGGCTTGCATCACCACCGCCACCAACTCGGGCGGCGCATCAGGGCGACTTAACTCGAGTGGTTTAGGCTCGAGGTTGAGAATCGCGTTCAAAAGAGCGCCAATGCCATCCACATCAAATGGGGTGTGTCCTGCCAAGGCTTCATAAACCACCGCGCCCCACGCCCAAACATCCGAGAGCGCATCGGCTTTGCCACTCAATTGCTCGGGCGACATGTACAACAACGTGCCAGTGGTTGCGCCCGGACGGGTAATCTGACGGGTGGCATCCTCGAGCCGCGCCAAACCAAAATCCAGTATTTTCACCAATTCAGTTCCGTTAGACATCCGAGCCAAAAACACATTGGCTGGCTTAATATCACGATGAATCACACCCTGCCCATGAGCGTGTTCCATGCCCCGCGCCATCTCGAGGGCAATTCGCATGGCATCGGACAAAGGCAGCAAACCACGCTCCAAGCGCTGTGCCAAGGTTTGCCCTTGGTACATTGCCATGGCTAGAAACGTCTGCTGCTCATTCTGCTCGAGGGCAAAAACCGCGCCGATGTTCGGATGGTCAAGCCTCGAGACTGCCTTGGCTTCGCGCTGGAAACGCTCGAGGGCTTGTGGGTTATGAGTAACACCATCGGACAAGAATTTCAGCGCCACACTGCGCTCGAGTTTGCTGTCCAGCGCTTCATAAACCACGCCCATGCCACCCGCTCCAAGTTGGCGAATGATCTTGTAATGCAGAATTTGAGAACCAATCACACTATTTAGTTTACGTTTTTATTAGGGTAATTGGTTCAGAATTGCTCACAACTCTTCAAATTTACAAAGAGGGTTGGACTTAAGCGCTTTATTGAATTGATTTTCAGGATGTTCGTTTCAATGGCTTTGCGTGGTTTCTTGCTCTCGTGTGAATTCTCGATTTAGTTCTTCAATAACATTTGCAAGGTCGTGGTCAAAAATACCAACTTCGATTCCATGTCCTTGGAGTTGGCGAAACCCTCGACCCGTAATCTTTGGATTGGGATCGAGAATCCCAATCACAACTCTTCCGATTCGACGCTCAATAATCCTATCTGCACACGGAATCTTTGGGGGATTTCGTGCTATACAAGGCTCAAGAGTTGTAAAAAGTGTTGAGCCTGTTAAGATTTCATGCTTTAACTTTTTCTCAAGTAAGGTGAATTCGGCGTGTTCACCCGGATTCACTTCACCTCGATAAGCAGATGCAACGATTAGACCGTCTTTGACAATCACAGCACCGACTTTGGGCGAAATCCGTCCCAACTCGCTTTTGCAAAGTCGGGCTTGACTAATCGCCTCTTCCATAAATACTCGTTCATTATCTCGAGATATTCCACTATTTGCGATTTCTACTTTTTTTGCTACTTGTTTTTGTTCTCTCAAGCGTTGGAGAATCTGTATAAAAGCAGTAGAAGGCGCTAGGCTCGAGCTATTGTATCGCTGTAATTCTTGCCAGTGTTTAACAATTATTTCAAGTGCTTGTAGCACTAACGTATTGTCATCAATTTGCCAAAAAGAACGCATCCTTTTTGCTTTTGACGTACCATTTGCACTATACTTCGGATTATTGATTTCAACACCAAAATCTTGAAAAAAGTCTGCAAATGACTGGTCAGTAAAATTCAACACATAACCATCAGACATTCCAAGTTCGCGTTCCAAAACTCGTTTTTCAATTGATGTTAGGTCTGACACGACATACTCCATATTCGTTGGATTTTAGTTTCCATATCTTTAAATTTCCTCGAACACCCCAAGTCTTCTAAACCGCTCAGCTCGAGAATCTAGCAGCGCATCTTTATCCAGCATCCGCAATTGCTCGAGGTTATGCAGCAAAGCTTTTTTCAGTTCTTCACTCGAGCCAACAGGGTCATTATGCGCCCCACCCTTGGGTTCGGGAATCACTTCATCCACAATTCCAAATTGCTCGAGGTCACGGGCGGTTAAGCGCAGCGCTTCGGCGGCTTTGGCAGCTTCTTTGGCATCACGCCACACGATGGCAGCACAGGATTCAGGCGAAATGACGCTGTACACCGCATTCTCGAGAATCAGCACTCGGTTGCCCACCGCCACCGCGAGCGCCCCACCACTGCCGCCCTCACCAATGATGACGCTGATGACTGGAATCCGCAATCGGGTCATTTTTTGGATGCTTTGGGCAATCAGCCAAGCCTGCCCGCGTTCCTCGGCGGCAATGCCCGGGTATGCGCCTGGTGTGTCCACCAGAGTAATCAGCGGCAGTCCAAACTTATCTGCCATGTCCATCAAACGCATGGCTTTACGGAAACCCTCGGGGTGCGCCATACCAAAATTACGAGCAATGTTTTCCTTGGTATCACGCCCTTTTTGCTGCCCAATCAGCACCACCGCTTGCCCCTCGAGCCGCGCCAAGCCGCCAACAATTGCAGCATCCTCACCATACGCCCTATCCCCATGCAGTTCTTGGAAATCCGTGAAAATCCGACCAATGATATCCATGGCAGTCGGACGACCCGGCGCTCGAGCCAACTGCACCCGCTGCCAGCGAGTCAGCTTCTCGTATGTTTCTGAGCGAAGTCGCTCGAGGCGTTTCTCGAGCAACGCAAGTTCTTCGGACATGTCCACATTGCTACTGCTGCCATAGGTCTTCAACTCATCAATCCGAGTCTCGAGGTCAACAATCGGTTTTTCAAATTCAAGAGCAGGCATGGTCGCCTCCAGCAAAGGTCAAAGGTGAAAGGTAAAAGGTAAAAGGTAAAAGGAGGAAATAAAACTGTGCCAATTGACTCTTTCCTCTTTCCTCTTTCCTCTTTCCTCTTTCCTCTGCCCCTCTCATTTGCGTCTCCCAAAAATGCCTGTGCGTGGAGGTTCAGGTACTTTTATTTCCAGAGCAGTGACTTCAGGCTTGGGTTGGTTTCTTAAGGCAGCAATCAGGTTGGCGAGGGTTTCCCGGTGGTGTCGTCTGTCCACGACCATGTCTATGAAACCTTTTTTCTCGTAGAACTCGGAGCGTTGAAAACCATCAGGCAGACTCTGGCGCACGGTTTGTTCAATCACACGCTGACCCGCAAAACCAATCAGGGCATCGGGTTCGCCAATCACAATGTCACCAATGGCAGCAAAGCTGGCAGCCACGCCGCCTGTGGTTGGGTCAGCCAGAACGGTGATGTACGGCAAGCCTTTATTGGCTAGTTGCTCGAGGGCAAAGGTGGTTTTTGCCATTTGCATAAGGCTTAAAGCGCCTTCCATCATCCGAGCGCCGCCACTGGCAGTCACCAAAATCATGGCGCGGTCTTCCTTGGTGGCAAGTTCAATGGCTCGAGTGATCTCCTCACCCTCGGTGCTACCCATGCTGCCACCAGCAAATTCAAAATCCATGACGCAGACCACCACAGGCAAGCCAGCTAAGCTGCCGCGACCAGCGTACACAGCACTCTCTCGCCCAGTCTTCTTACGCGCCCGCTCGAGTTTCGCCACATACGTATCGGTATCCACAAACTCGAGCGGGTCTTTGGCTTTGACCCTGCCACTGGTGACTTGGAATGTACCAGCATCCAGCAAACCCTCGACGCGTCGCTTCACAGGAATACGATGATGATACCCACACTTCGGACAAACCCGAAGATTCTGCTCGAGTTCCTTGTTATACACCTGTGCATTGCACTTCGGGCATTTACTCCACAAATCAGGCAGGTCATCATTGACCGTATTTTCTTTTTGTTGCGGTGGTCGCCGCCGAAAAAAACGCTCGAGGGTCATGGTAATTCTCCGCTCGAGGGAACTGAATTCGCTTTCACTCGAGTATTCTACAATTGAATTGATGTGACTTGCTTAGACTGCGTCTAAAAAGAGATGAATGAAGCTGTGAAATAAGGTATGAATCGTGTGAGCAAACTCTGGTCGGGTTTCTCGAGAAATTGGCTTTGAAGGTTAAAAATAGTGAACCACAGGTCGTCATGTTTTTGAACTATTGCATCTGTAATGAAATCGGGTTTTGGTAGAGGCGAACCTTGTGTTCGCCCTTTGAGACGACATAAATTCCATTTTTATTGATGGATTGATTTCAAAGGATAAACCAAAATATGGGCTTGGTGTGTTGGGCGAGGCATGCCTCGCCCCTACGGTTGGCGGCTTGAAAGGTTGTGCAGGACATATTTTTTCGTTCTCGAGCTAGTAGCTACAGACTAGAAGCTAGAAGCCAATGACTAGAAGCTAGAAGCTATTTTATTTCCCAAGTGTTGATGTACTCGTCGCCTCGAGCCTTGTAGGTGTAGTTGCTCGAGATGGCGTGAAGGACATTTTCGTAATGCAGTGGAATCCAGAAAATATCGTTTTGCAGTATTTGGCGCATGGCGCGGCTGACCAGTTTATTCCGCTCGAGGGGGTTGAAGTTGCTGGCTGCCGCGAGTATCAGTTTGTCCACGTCTTTGTTGCAGTAACCTGCTCGGTTGAGTGCGCCGAATCCTTCGCTTGGGTTTTTGCACATGGCTTGAGAGACAAGGGTGCTGACGACATCGCTGGATGCCCAACCACTGATGTAAGCACTAAATTCTCCTCGGTCAAGTTGTGGAAAAAGCAGGGTTCTCGAGATGGCATTGACTTTGGTTTTAATCCCGATGTTCTCGAGCATTCCGCCGACAGCTTGGGCGATCAGGGCATCGTTTTGGTAACGGTCGTTGGTTGCATCTAAGCGCAGAGAAAAACCGTTGGGGTAGCCAGCTTCGCGCAGTAAACCCTTGGCTTTCTCGAGGTTGTAGGCAGGGCTTTTGATGCCACGGTCAAAGCCCGGTACGTTCGGGGCAACAAATTGCGTGGCGGGTGTGGCATAACCACCCATGATGCTTTTGACTATCAGGTTCTTGTCTATGGCTCGAGCCAAGGCTTCGCGCACGTTCTTGTTGACAAATGGATTGCCTGTCACGCCCGTCACGGCTGGGGTGGAAGCTGCATTTCGTAGATCCATGACCAAGTAAATCACACGGTTGCTCGGGGCTTGACTGAGCTTGTATTCAGGGTTGCTCGAGAGTCGGGTTACATCTTGGGCAGCCACTTTTTCTATCAGTTGCACCTGATTGGATAG
>JAAFJQ010000153.1 GCA_013298185.1 Deinococcales bacterium | reverse complement strand
GGCAGTAACACCTTCCAGAAGGTCTGATTTGGCTTTGCTCCAAGGTCACTCGAGGCTTGTAGTAAGGATTTGGGAACGCGCTCGAGGCTGGCTTGAATTGGCAGAATCATATAGGGCAACCAAACATACACAAAAACCAAAAACATCCCAAGGTAACTCGAGCTGAGGCTAAACCCACCAATCACAGGTAGGGTTAAAATCCAGTCCAGAACGAAATGAATGCCAAGCGCATCAAAAAACCATGAGATGATGCCTTCTTTGGCGAGGAGCAATTTCCAAGCGTAAACCCGCACCAAGTAACTGCTCCAGAGTGGCAGTAGCACCATTAAAATCCAGAAGGCTTTGGTGTTGCCTTTGGTGTGAAATGCCATGAAATAGGCGATGGGAAAGGCAATCAGCGCACAGGCGATGGTCACGGCGACACTCATGAAAAAAGTGCGTTGCACAATGTCGAGGTTGCTGCTCGAGGTGAACAGTTGGCGCAGTGTGTTCAGGGTGGGTTGGTACTGAATTTGTCCAGTGAAATCATCGAGTGAGTACAGGCTATAAATCAGTAAATTAATCAGTGGGGCAAGGTAAATAATGCCCATCCAAAGCAAAGGCGGAATGAGGAGCAGCAGCAACCCCAACCATGGGCGACCATGCAGCAAACTTGAGAAGCGACGAAGGAGCATCAGGCTCGAGCCTCCAATTGTCGTAAGCTGCTTTCTTGCCAATCAAGTGTTACAGAACTGCCACGCTCGAGGGTACTGACACCGTTTTGCAGTGCGGCAATGCGTTCATTGCCGACCCGCACCTCGAGTCTGGTTTGAGCGCCTAGGAAATGAATGTCTATCAGTTCGCCTTGTAAACCTTTGTGTTGACCAGACAGCACTTGAATGTTCTCAGGGCGAAGCGCAAACAAACCTGAACGCCCCAACAAGCCACCCTCGAGTACATTGGCACTACCCACAAACCTCGCCACAAACTCGGTTTTCGGCGAGTCATACAAGATTTTAGGCGCATCCATCTGCTCGATTTTGCCATGATTAAAAACCGCCACACGATCAGACATGCTCAGTGCCTCGCCTTGGTCATGGGTCACATAAATAAACGTAATACCAAGTTCGCGCTGTAAGGCTTTGAGTTCAATCTGCATTTCCTCACGCAGCTTCAAATCAAGCGCACCAAGCGGTTCGTCTAGCAACAAAATTCTAGGGCGATTAACCAAAGCTCGAGCCAACGCCACACGCTGACGCTGACCACCAGAAAGTTGTGCAGGACGACGCGCAGCAAAACCAGAGAGTTTGACTTTCTCAAGCATGTCATGCGCTCGTTTATCACGCTCGGACTTAGCGATACCACGCACCATCAAGGCATAACCAACATTCTCGAGAACACTCATGTGCGGGAAAAGTGCGTAATCCTGAAAAACCGTGTTCAGCTCACGCAAAAAAGGCGGCATTCGGCTTGCATCCGTGCCGAACAAAGAAATGATTCCACTCGAGGGGCGCTCAAAACCACCAATCAAACGCAAACAAGTGGTTTTACCGCTCCCCGAAGGACCAAGCAAGCTGAAAAACTCACCCGAAGCAATCTCGAGGTTAATGTTATCAACGGCTTTGACGGTCTTTATGCCAAGCCCAAAAGAGCAAGACACATTCTCGAGCAGCACAGCAAATTGTGATTGGATTGGGTTCATGGTTTTCTCGAGAATTTTTCTTTGGTTCAAGGTTGAAAGGGCGCAATGACTTACGAACTCCCCCCTCGCTTTCTTGCTCACAAGACAGCACCTGACGGGCTGTTCGCGCTCGCTCGACCCCTCGAAAAAGAGGGGGTTCAAAAGCAAGGTCAAGAGCAAAAGCAGTGGTCTCAAAGCCCCTTCGTGGAAGGGGCTGTCGAGCGAAGCGCGACTGGGGAAGTTCCTAAGAGCTTACGTTTTTTCTACGATTACTTCCCGCCCATGATCGCCACGTAATCCGTCACCCAACGGTTGTACGGCACGCACGTACCTTGGGTTTTGCAAGCACTGATTGGGGTTTTCCAGAATTTAATCTTGGCAAAATCCGTGAATCCATTGGTTTTGCAGCCATCTTTGCCGAGCAGTTTGCTCGAGGTACATGCGGCTGGCACGGCGGGGTTGCTGCCGAACCAGGCGGAGACATCGCCTTGGACGACGGGGTTGAGGCTGTGTTCCATCCACATGTAGGCGCAGTTGGGGTGTTTGGCTTTTGCGCCGAGCAGGGTGGTGTCTGCCCAGCCTGTTGCACCTTCTTGTGGGATGGTGCTGGCGATGTTTTGTTTGTTGCCGCGCATGGTGTTGACTTGGAAGGGCCATGCGCCGCTTGCGACCACGCCTTCTTTGGTGAAGTCTTGGATTTGCACGTTGACATCGTGCCAGTAACGTTGAATCAATGGGCGTTGGTTGCGGAGCAGTTCGATCACTTTGGCATATTGGGCTTCGTTTAATTCATATGGGTCTTTAATGCCAAGGCTCGAGTCATTTTTCATCAGGTACAGCGCTGCATCGGCGATGTAGATCGGTCCGTCGTAGGCTTGTACCCGTCCTTTGTTACTTTTGCCGTCTGGTAGGGTCATTTCTTCAAAGGTGACTTTCCAAGATGCTGGTGGGACTTTGAACACCGTGGTGTCGTACATCAGCACATTGGGTCCCCATTGGTATGGTGTGCCGTAGGTTTTGCCACCTTCGACGTACCATGGTGCATTACGGAGGCGAGCATCAATGGTGCGAAAACTCGGCACGAGCGCGGTATTGATCGGTTGCACGGTTTTACCGGCAATCATGCGGTTGCTGGCATCGCCCGAGGCTGTCACAAGGTCGTACACGCCTTGGTTCATCAGCGTGACCATTTCGTCGGATGTGCCAGCGGTCTTGACATTGACTTTGCAGCCTGTGCGTTTTTCAAAACCTGTCACCCAGTCATAGGCTTTATCGGTTGCACCACGTTCGATATAACCGGGCCAAGCAATGATGTCCACCCGTCCTTCGCCTTTGCCTAGTTTGTTCATGCCGCTTTGGGCGAGGGCTGAAATTCCAATCACACCCAAGCTGACTGCTAGAACTGCTCCTGCTGTTTTTAACATGACTCCTCCTTGTCGCAGATAAAACAAATTGCTGCTCAGCTCGAGCAGCTTGTTATTCTTCTTGCGATGCTCGAGCAGTGTACTGGTTTGGAAACAATTCATTGTAGGTGTGAAAAATACTAAATGCTTGAGTATTTTTTGTGTAAAATACACAAATTGTATGATGGACAAAATTTCTTTTTCGCTGCAAACCGCATTGCTGCTCGAGCCGCTCCATACTGCTCGAGTTGTGGCTGGTGAAGCTGGGCTGAATAAACTTGTGAAAGCCGTACATATTCTCGAGCAACCCGATTGGATTCCTTGGGTGCATGGCGCGGAACTGGTTTTATCTACGGGCATGAATTTCCCAAAAACGGCTACTGCACAACGAAAATTTATTGAAACGCCCGCTCAGCTCGGTGTGGCAGGGCTGATTCTGGCAGTTGGACGTTTCCAAAAAAAGTTTCCCGAACCAATGCTCAAGGTGGCTGATGAACTTGGTTTTCCGCTGCTCGAGCTTCCTTGGGATGTGCCGTTTGTTGACATCACCCAAAGCCTGACTTTGGCGTTGCTGCGCCAAAAAGAAGCGATGATTACCAGTGCCGATGACCTGCAACGGCGTTTATCGCAAGCGGCGGTGTTTGCCAAAAGCCTTCAAGATTTGACCGATGCGGTAGCTGATATTTTCACCACCAGCGTGGTCTTTTCCGACCCACAACGCCGAATTTTAGCCATTTCACATCATCATCCAGATTCGCTTTGGCAGAAACTGGAGCCAGACCAAAGCATCCCACAACATTGGCAAGCCACAGAATCCAGCCTCGAGCCACTGATTGCGATTGACCGCATGGCGTGTGCGGTGCGTGACGCAGGTGGTTTTCGTGGGGCGTTGTGGTTGATGCGTTCACAAAATCCTGAACTCGAGGCGCGGATTTTGGTTCATGCTGCCAGTGTTTTTGCGGTGCATTTGGCGCAGCACCAAACTCGAGGAATGATTGAGGCGCGGCTGAATTACAATGTCATGGATGCGCTTTTAAGCGGTTCATGGGCAAGTGATTCGTTGCTGCAAGAACGGGCGCGGCTTCTGGGCTACAACCCACAACAGCGTTATCGCCCAATCATGCTCTCGATTCTCGAGCGAACCGATGCACCCAAAGAAGTCAGTCCTGCGGTGCTTGGTACTGCCGAGGGCTTTCGCATCCGAGAGCGCCTTGCCAGTCGGGTGGCAACGCTGCTCCAAGACCTTGGTTGTGCGCCGCTTGTGACTTTATCGCTCAGTCGGGTGATGCTGCTTGCGCCAGACGAACACAACAAACTCGAGGCGCTCTTAAACCGCTTGGATCTGAGCAACACTGCTGCGCTGATTGGCTCGAGTGCTGACAGCCCCGAGCGCCTGAAAACAGTAGTTGCGGAACTCGAGGCACTTTCGCTTCATGCTCGCAGTGCAGGGGTGCATCGGCTTGAGCAAATGCTGGTGCAACGCATCCTCGAGACGGCACGAGGTTCGGGTGCAACGCAAGCACTGCTGCAAGATGTGTTCAGTCCATTGGCGGAGCATCCAGAACTGATTGCAACCCTCGAGATGCTGGTGCAAACAGGGTTTCATCAGGGTAAAACCGCTAAGAAATTGGGCATTCATTTGAATACCCTTGGTTATCGGCTTGGGCGGCTCGAGAATCTGATTGGTTTTTCGGCTGACCCTGAGATGCAGTTTAAGATTGCTTTAGCAGTGCGGTTAAGATAGAAAAATCCCCTCGAGTCTCGAGGGGAACGGTGTTTAGAAGTTGGTATTTGGAAATGTGACAACTGGTGGTGCAGCCACAGAAAATGAGCCTGTTCCATTTGTTCCAGCAGCGACTGTGTTGGCAGTGGTGGTCATTGCAGTGAAAGTGACGGTTGTGCCAGTGGCTTTGAAAGCACCGCCGCCGCTTGCGGTCGCACCTTGTCCTTGAGGACCCGAGACTGTTCCATTGCCTCCATCGCCTCCTGTGGCGGTGTTGGCATTCAAAGTCAGGGTGTTGATGGTTAATGTTCCGCCTGTGGCGATGAACAACGCGCCGCCTTGGGCAAGTCCGCCAACACCACCAGAAGTTGCGGACGGGGTCTGCCCATGACCACCTCTGCCACCTAGGGCATTGTTGCCATTTAAGGTAACGTTGTTCAGGGTTAGTTTGCCGCTGCTGTAAATTGCTCCACCTTGGGCAATACCACCAGCTGCACCAGCTGCACCGACACTGCCAACGGCTTGGTTGTTGCTGAGCGTGACGTTGTTTAAGGTCAGTGTTCCAGCGTTGAGAATTGCGCCACCCATGGCGGGTGCGCCTGTACTCGAGCCGTTGCGGAGGGTCAGGGTGCTGAGGGTCAGGGTTTTGCCAGCTTGAATTTCAAGGATTCGTACATTGCCAAGCACAAAAGCAGTTACGCCACCTTGCAGAACCACATTTGGACCCGAGGCTGAGTTGGTTATGCTCAGATTTTTGTTGATCACCAAAGTACTTAATAGCGTGACGGTTTGGTTGTTAATTCCGCGCAAGTCAATTGTGCCGCCATCGGCAATTTCAGCCAAGGCTTGACGCAACGAACCCAACCCAGCGTCGCTGCTGCTCGAGACGGTGATACTTGTTTGAGGGGGTTGAACTCCGGGCATACCACAACCCACGAAGGTTGCTAAGACCAATAATGCAAATATCATTTTTTTCATTGCACATCTCCTGACGGACCAAAGTTATTGAATTGCAATTTGAGTAGATGCGGCTGTTCTGGTTTGGTGGCAATTTGATTTTTTGAAGAGTTGCTACAAAGAAGGCTGCTTGTCGTTCTGAGTCGCCAGTATATATCAAGGATGATGACACGCGGTTAAGTGCCTCCCGAGGTTTTCTCGAGTCTCGAGCAGGCTTTATATGACCCTCGAGACATAGACTGCAAGGCATATGTGAGGCTCTAAGTAACGATTTACTTGTCTAGAACAATAAAAATAGGCAGTCGAATTGGCTCGGAACCCCTTGAGACGCTTTTGAGACGCTTTTGTTATAGACTGTAGTAGAAATTTCAGTTTGGAGGTCAGATGAGGAACATTCGTTTTGTTTTGGCTGCATTGGCGTTGGGTGGTCTTGGTTTCTCGCAACTTGGTTCAGTCAGTGCTTTTGGGGCTTACCGCGAACAAGCCGTTAAGCAATTCAAGCTGACCAACAACCGCATTGGTTGCACCTATTGCCATGTCAGCGCTGATGGTGGCGCACCGTGGAATCCATTTGGGCAGCGATTGCAAAATAACCTCTCGGGTGACATCAGCAAAGCCTTATATGAAACCCTAGCCGAGAAAAAAGATTCAGATGGCGACGGCTACCTGGATATGCTCGAGGTATTCGCTGGTTCACTGCCCGGCAACAAAGACAGCGCCCCACTGGTCACGGCGGCGGCATTGGCGGCGGCTTTTGAAAAAGCTGGAGGTGTAGATCAGTACAAACCGTAGCTTCTAGCTGCTAGGTACTGGCTTTTAGCCTGAAATTCAACCGTAGGGGCGCAGCGTGCTGCGCCCAACCCAATCAGCGCACCACGGAGGTTTTTATGAAGCATCTCGAGAAGTTCGTCCTTGCCGCCCTTTGCCTTGGTCTTGCCGCTTGCGCCCCAGCCGCCGTGGATGGCAAAAAAGTCGCCCTCTCCAGCTTGAATGCTTTTGCCGATGGCAGCGCCAGCACCGCAAAAGGTGAGGCTACACTGGTAGCTCAAACCGATGGTAAAACCAAAATCATTGTTTCAGTCACGGGTCTAACCAAGAACACCAAACACATCGGACATGTTCATAATGGTGCTTGTGCTGCTGGTGGACCTGTGGCGATTGTGCTTTTGCGCCTCGAGTCTGACGCCAACGGCAATGCCACCGCTGAAACAACCGTTGACACCGCCAAGCTGACTGGCAGCCAATACGTCCAATACCATCAGCGAGATGTTGGCGCAGACGGCGGCATCGGTGGCGGCATCGTGTGCGGAGACATCAAGTAAGAGAAAAGAGGACAGAGAAAAGGTCAAAGGTTTTTCTTTCCTCTTTAACCTTTTCTCTGTCCTTCAAGGAGTTCCTATGAAATTCACAGCAGCTCGAGCGCTGACGGCTTTGTTGGCGCTTGGTTTGGTTGGTGTTGCGACAACGCAGTTTTCTGGTTTGGCTCAGGATAATCCTAAAATTTTGCCTCGCTCGAGTAAATCTTCGACGATCGCAATTAACACCGATGATTCTCGAGTGGTGATGGTCAACCCAGAGGACGATTCGGTTTCGGTGTTTGATCTGGATAACAATCGGCGGATTGCCAAACTCAGAACGGGTGATGAACCCTCGAGTGTGGTTATTGCCCCAGATGACAACACTTTTTTTGTAGCAAACCGCGCTGATGCCACCGTAACTCGAGTCTCTGGGTTGAAAACTGGTGCGTTTGTGGTGTCAGGCACGGTACAAGTTGGGTCTGAACCAACTGGTGTAGCACTCTCGCCGACAGGCGCAAGGTTGTTTGTGGCAGAGTTCGCTCAGTCTCGAGTTTCGGTGTGGGACACCAAAACCATGACTCGAGTTGGTGTGTTAGCAGTCAAGAACCCTCGAGGTTTGGCTGTGACCAACAATGGTAACGGCAATGATGCGGATGAAACCGTGGTTGTTCCAGAATTTTATGGCAAGCCTGTGCCAGATGCCGAGGGTACGGATACCAGCCGGTTAGGCAATGTACGACTGTTTAATGTTGGTACACTGCGCCAAGAACTTGGCATTGGTTTCGAGTCACTGGACAGCGGTTTTGTCCCAGAAGGCACAAACAAAGGCACAGTCAAAACCAGCCCCAATCAACTTTGGGGTGCAACCGTGCAGAATGGTAAAATCTATGTTCCAAGCGTTTCAGCTTCACCTGCTGCTCCAGCACGATTCAATGGCAATGTCTATCCTGTTTTGTATGTGGCAAATTTGTCTACCAAACTCGAGGATAAGGGTGTCAATGGCACAACCAACCTCGCTAAGAAAGTTGTAGATACGATTCCAGCAGGGCAGACTCGGCATTTCCTAGCTGAAATTGTTGATCTTGGTTTTGTCGGTGAATCGAATATCGGTTATGTGCTGTCTCGAGGCGCAGATGTGGTACAACGCATTGTTCTCGAGCCAACAGGTATGACTTTGGGCAGTACCTTCAATAAACAAATTGACCTTGCCAAAGCGCCACAAGGTAACAAAGCCTGCCAAACCCCAACGGGCATTGTGATTGCTCACGAAGGACCAAGGGCATATGTGAATTGTTGGGTCAGTCGCAACCTTGGTGTGGTTGATCTAGCCACCCAAAGTGTCAACACCACGATTGACTCGAGCGCTGCGCCAACTGGGGTTGACTTAGATGTGAATAAAGGACGGCGTTTTTACTTCACAGGTCGTGGGCGTTGGAGTAAAGAATCATGGTCGAGTTGCAGTTCTTGTCACCCAGATGGATTATCCGATAACATGACTTGGATATTTGGCACAGGACCTCGGCAAACCACTTCAATGGATGGCAGTTTCAGCCACGGTGCAGGCGAACAAAAGCAGCGCATTTTCAATTGGACTGGGATTTTTGACGAAGTCCATGATTTTGAACGCAACACTCGAGAAGTCTCAGGTGGACTTGGCGCTGTGACCACAGGCGGTTGCGGCGACCCCAACGAAGAAGTGCAAACCACGCTAGGCGCGAACCTTGATAAACCTGTGCGGGAAAGCCAGAACACCACCACAGGTAACTGCTTAAAGGACTGGGATGAAATCGAAGCCTTCTCGAAAACCATTCGCCCTGCCAAGGCGGTCAAAGACCTTGACCCTGACAGCGTGGCTCGAGGAGCGCAACTGTTTGGCGCTCCGACCAACCGTGTCAATGCTGGTAATTGTGTGGCATGTCATGGTGGTGCGGGTTGGACAATCTCGAGGTTGTTCTTTGACCCTAGCACCGCTACCAATGCTGCACTGAGTAGTCAAGATTTGAAGTTATCGTCAAGCATTCCAGCCACTTGGGTATTTAATACCAAGCAACTCAGCGCTCAAGTGCCAATTTCGGATACCAGCACAGGAGCGCCTGAAGCCGCCGCCGTTGCGCCAAAACAAGTCAGTTGCGTCTTGCGGAACATTGGAACATTTGGTTTGCCCGGCGACCTGAGCAAAACCGATGCCCTCGAGAAAAAACCAGATGGCACTCGCGCTCAGGGGCGAGGTGGCTACAATGTACCGAGCCTGTACGGCATGAGCCTAGGAGCGCCGTACTTGCATCACGGACAAGCCCAAACGCTCGAGGAACTGTTCACCGACCCACGTTGGCAGAACCACCTGAGAGCCGCTAATCCAGTCTTCTTAAGCTCTGGCAACCCCGCCAGAGATCGCACCGATTTGATTAATTTTATTCTCTCGATTGATGCCAACACCCCCGAGCAAGCTGTTCCGAGTGGCTTTGACATCTGCCCAACTAAATAGTGTTCCTCGAGAGAAAAAGCCCCTTTGATTTCCGGTACGTCCCTAGATTGGGTATACCTGACTTTAGAATGTGTTTAAGTTGCTCCAAACCCTCTCCCCAAACCCTCTCGCCGCTATCGCGGGAGAGGGGCTTTAACACCTTCCCGAGGGTCGCACGAAGTGCGGGGAGAGGGTTTGCGCCACATGAACGACAACATAGAACCGCCTAACTTATTTTCGATTTTCTAGCATACTCATTTTGAGGACGCACCCATTGATTTGGAGCGTTTTTTTATGTCTCTGTGTACAGTGCCAGAATTTCCTCACCACGGCTCGAGTGGCGGTAAAACACTACTTTGCCCTGACGGTGCGACTCGAGCAAACCCGCCCTGACCAAACGCTTAACATGATGCGAGACATTGCTCGGAGCAACCCGCAAACGCCCTGCCAACTCGAGCGTACCTGTGGGTACACGCAGCGCCTCGAG
>JAAFJQ010000152.1 GCA_013298185.1 Deinococcales bacterium | reverse complement strand
TTACATCTCCATACGGGTTTTAAGGAAATTGGTTTGCACCACGCCGCGCTGGTAAAAAGCGTTCTGCATGATTTTCACGTATAACGGAATGGTGGTCTTCACCCCTTGAATCACCGTTTCATCCAAAGCCCGTTTGGTTCTGGCAATGGCTAAATCGCGTGTTGGCGCCCAGCAAATCAGTTTCCCAATCAGGCTGTCGTAATGCGGCGGAATGCTGTAGCCACTAAAAGCATGGCTGTCTATCCGAACGCCAGCCCCACCTGCAAAATGCACACTCTCGAGCTTACCAGCGGCAGGACGGAAATCCTTGTCGGGGTCTTCGGCGTTGATGCGGCATTCAATCGCATGACCTTCGAGCCGAATGTCCGATTGCTGCAACTTTAAGCCTTCGCCTGCGGCAATTTCAATTTGTAAGCGCACAAAATCCAGTCTCGAGATGGCTTCGGAGACACAGTGTTCAACTTGAATGCGGGTGTTCATTTCCATGAAGTAAAAATGATCGTCTGGGTCTACAATAAATTCCAAAGTTCCCGCTCCAGAGTAATTGACATGCTTAGCCAGACGCACACCTGCCGCCAGAATTTCATCGCGCAGGTCGGCTGGCAAGGTACTCGGGGCTTCTTCGATCAGTTTTTGATTGCGGCGTTGGATGCTGCAATCACGTTCGCCAATGTGAATCACATGCCCGTTGCCATCGCCCATGACTTGCACTTCGACATGACGAAATTCAGTGATAAATTTTTCCATAATCAGCGCAGGGTCGCTAAAGTAACTCTGGGCTTCTTGGGCAGCCTGATTGAAGGCAACCTGCATTTCTTCGCTCGAGCGCACGATTTTCTGCCCACGCCCACCGCCGCCAGCACTGGCTTTTAAGAGAACTGGATAGCCAATTTTTTCGGCGTGTGTGATCGCATCCTCGGTTGACTCGAGAACCCCTGTCCCCGGTACGGTTGGCACATTGGAAAGAGCAGCGATTTCGCGCCCACCGGCTTTTGAACCCAGCGCGTGCATGGATTCGGGGGTTGGTCCAATAAATACAATCCCGTGGTCGCGGCATTTTTCGGCAAAATCTGGATTCTCGGATAAAAACCCGTAGCCCGGATGAATCGCTTCTGCCCCAGTCATCACGGCGGCTGACAAAACATTAGGTATATTTAAGTACGACCCACTCGAGGCAGGCGGTCCAACACAAACCGATTCATCAGCCAGCAGCACAGGCAAACTGCCCGCATCGGCTTCTGAGTAGACCAGAACTGTTTTAATACCCATTTCTTTGGCGGTGCGAATCACCCGCAGCGCAATTTCGCCACGATTGGCAATTAAAATTTTTTTGAACATAAGAAGCTCCTGGCTTCTAGTTTTTAGCTTCTAGCTTTTTTCTCGAGTTGGTGGTTCAGGCTTTTCGAGCTAATGACTAGTAGCTAGTAGCTAGTAGCTTTTACTCAATCACAAACAGCGCTTGTCCGTATTCGACAGGCTGGGCGTTAGAAACAAGAATTTCGCGCACCGTGCCAGCTTTGTCGGATTCTATTTCGTTCATCAGTTTCATAGCTTCGATGATGCACAGCACTTGCCCAGATTCGACTTTATCGCCGACTTGAACAAAGGCAGCAGCATCGGGGCTGCTCGAGCGGTAAAACGTTCCAACGATTGGTGCTTTGACTTGATGCCCAGCAACCACTGGTTTCTCGGCTGGGGGGGCTGGAGGGGCTGCTTCTGTGGCGGGTGCAGCTTGGGTGGCTGGCAGGGCTTGCATTGGAGCAACAGGGGCTGCCATGACAATGGGAGCTGGGGCTGCTATTTGCACAATTTGAGCGCCGCGTTTGACATGCACTTTGTACTCTGGAGTCTCGAGGTTAAACTCGGATACGTCGGCGTCTTTTAAGGCATCTAAAATTCTTTTTAAGTCTTTGGGATCCATAGGGTATCTCCTTTTGGCATAAAGCACCTCAGTTCTGGACTAAAGCACTTTTTGAACCGAATGCTCGAGATTCTACAAGGTTTGCTGCTTAAAATGCGCTGGTTTTTTTAGACTGAGTTCAAAATTGACCATTGGGCTGGCTCGAGAGCATCAGTATGCACCGTAAGCCCTCGAGAAATGCGGTATTCTATGGTCAATCGGTTTTCAATAGGGGGATGATGTGCTTTCTGGGGAGAGGCTACAGTTGTTGGGCAGACCCGTGCTACAAAATGCTATGGGAGTACAGCCGCTCGAGCGTAAACAAGCTGGTTTACTGGCTTATTTGGCACTCGAGGGAAGACAATCACGCAGCAAATTAGCAGGGTTGCTTTGGGGCAACACCACCGAAACCACGGCTCGGAATAACCTCGCGCAGACCCTTGCTCGAGTCCGCAAGCAGCATGGTGAGATTGTACTCGGCAGCAGCGAATTGCATTTGCAAATTGTTGATGTGGATGCCCTTTCCCTCGAGATGCAGTTTTTTCGTGGTGAGTACAAGGCTGTTGCTGAGCAGAAAAGTGAGTTCTTAAGCGACTTGGACTTCGAGGATTGCCCAGATTTTGAAGAGTGGGTGCTGGCAAAACGCTTACAGCTCGAGGAACTAAGCATCGAAGCCTGTGCCTTACAAGCCGAAGCCCTCGCGCCAATAGACACCCAAGCCGCGCTGTACTGGGCTGAGCAGTACCGCCAACGCCGCCCCGAGTCCGAACTGGCATACCAGCGTTTGATGCGCTTGTACGCTGCCCTAGGCGATTCTGGGCGAATGCACCAAGCCTTCAAGCAATGCCAGACCATGCTGGCAAGTGTTTTTCAAGCCGAACCGAGTGCCACCACTTTGGCGTTGCTCGAGCAACTCAAACACCCCAACAAAGCTGTTACCGCCACACCGCAGAAACTCGAGCCGCAGCGTTTGATTGGGCGCGAAGCGGTCTGGCAGCAAATTGTACAGGCTTGGGCAAATCACCAAGCCGTGGTTCTGCGCGGCGCTCCGGGCATTGGCAAAAGCCGTTTAACCCAAACGGTTTTATCCCAGCAAGGCTCGAGTGTCTACGCCACGGGTCGTCCAGGTGACTCGAGCGCGGCGTACAGCACCCAAGCCCGAGCTTTGCGCCAAGTGCTGCTGGATTACCCTGTGCAACTGCCTGATTGGGTGCGGCTCGAGTTAAGCCGCATTCTGCCTGAATTGGCATTGCTGACCGATACGCTTGCGCCGCTGACTTCTGAAGCTGAGCAACTGCGCTTCTACCAAGCCCAAAGCGAATTGCTGCGACTGGCGCAACAAGCAGGACTGAAGCACATTGCACTGGACGACCTGCAATTTGTGGACGAAGCCAGTTGGCAAGCCAGTTTGTTCATGCTGCAACCCCATTGGGGTAGTGATTCTGGCATTCGCACTTTGCTGGCGTACCGCACAGGCGAACTATCCCAAGGCAGCCTAGAAAACCTCGAGCAAACCGTGCAGAGCGGCTTAGCCGTAGAAATCGAACTCAGTGCTTTAAGCGCAACAGACATAGAAACCCTGCTTGAGGAGTTGCAACTCGAGCCACGATTTGCCGCGCCGACCCTGCTCGAGTACACCAATGGCAACCCGTTGTACATTCTCGAGACGCTGCGTTACTCGCTCGAGAACAAGACTGACTTGCGCGATGCACCACGGATTAAAAGCCTGATTCAAAGCCGTTTAGCGGCGCTCAGCCCTGCGGCAATGCGCTTGGCGCAAGTGGCGGCGGTACTCGAGCAGGATTTTACTTTGGAACGCGCCGCTAAAATTCTCGAGCAGCCAGTCTTGGAGATACTACCGATTCATGCTGAACTCGAGACGAGCGAAGTGATGAAGGGTGAGCGCTTTGTTCACGACCTTATTTTCGAGGCGGTGCAGCAAGGGATAAGCGCTGCCGTGCTGCGCTTTTTGCATGGGCGCAGTGCTGAAATTCTCGAGCAAGCCAGACTCGAGGGGAGTGCAGCCTTAAGAATTGCGATTCATTACCAAAAAGCAGGCGAAACCCGCAAAAGCATTCCACTGCTCGAGCAAGCCGCCAAGTTATTTGAAACGCAATTGCGTTTGCTAGAAGCTGCCGCTGCTCGAGTCCAAGCCGCCGAAGCGCACTTTGCCTTGGATGCACACGAAGATGGCTGTGAAGAACTGAATTTAGCTTCAAATTTTTATTTGCAGGTTCAATCGGTAAGCCATTATCAAAAACTCCTGCCACTGTACGAACAAAATGCCAAAACCCCACGCCATCGGGCGCAACAACAAATTTTTCGAGCGCGTTTGCATGAATGGGCTGGTGAAATTGACCAGTCCATCAAAGCACTAGAAATTGGTTTTCGTGAAGTTGAAAATACCGATCAGTACAGTCTTCAAGCCTCGTCATTATGTGCAATTGGAACGCAGTATTGGTATAAAAGTGATTTCAAAACTTCTTTAGAATACATTCAAAGGGGTCTTGAATTGCATTTATTGGATCGGGAAAAAAATACTGATCAAAACCAAACTCGAGCAATAGATGAAAGTATTGCCGCATCACATGCGAATTTAGCAGCCACATTAGACAATCTTGGTGAACTTAAATCTGCTCAGTTCCATCACCACGAATGTATTCAGGTTTTTCAAAGAATCAATGAACGTCACAGATTGCCAACTACTTTTTGCAATTATGCGATCAATTTGATGGATCAAGGGATGTATCCATCTGCCCTTGATTGGCTGCGTCAAGCGCTCAGCATTGGTCAAGAATTCAAGGATGGATTGCCACTCACACCAATCATCACCACGATGTCAAGGTGTCAACAAATCCTTGGAATGCCGTTTGAAGCCTTAAAAACACTCCAAGACAACTTTGAATATATTGAGCGCGTGCAATCAGTCTATTTGCCAGTGGTTCACAGTCGAATGGCGGGTTGTTGGCGTAATCTTGGGCAATTGCAACAAGCCCAAAGCACTTTAGATTCCATTCCAGCAACTGATATTCCCATCTTCAATCAAATCATTGAAATTGGACGTGCTGAATATCACCAGATGCTAGGCAAACCAGACACCACTTGGCTCGAGCAGCATCAAGCAGAACTTTCTCCTGAAAGACAAGTACAATTGCTGTGGCTACAAAGCCTTTCAAAAGCTCCAATTATTGCCCTTCAAGCCGCCGAAAACGCCATTCAAATCAGCCAAGAACGCGGTTATACAGGAATGCTGCACAGTTCCAAATGCCGTGCTGCCAATGCCGCCCTACGACTTGGGGATGCTGCTTTGGCACTCGAGTACAGCACCGCCGCCCTCGAGTTACCCGAAGGGGTCACGCCAGAAATCCCCATGCTCGAGTTGCTGCTGGTTCACTTTTCGGCACTCCAAGCCAATGGGCAGGATGCCACAAGCACCTTGCAACGCGCCCATCAACTTCTGCTCGAGCAACACGCAGCGTTGCCACTCGAGTACCAAAATTCTTTCCTCGAGCATAACCCAATCAACAAAGCGGTTCTCGAGGCGGCTAGAAAAGCAGGTCTGACTTCATTGCCGTAAAATCGTTATTCAATTTCGATCGTGTTAAAGTGAACAGCAAAGATGGAAACTGTTTTTGCCCTGCACCTCGAGTCAGATCTTGATGAAGTACAAACACAAGCCATTCTGAAGATTGTTTATCAAATTGGCATGGGTGATTGGTTAGCCCAAAATCCGTTCACTGAGCTTCAGTTCTTATCCAGTGTGTACATGGAAATCAATGGTTTCCATATTGAAGTCAGTGGTTTTTACAGTTATCAGCAACGCAGCGCAGAAATTGGTGTTTCTCGAGACTCGAGCGAATTTGGCAGGGCTTTTTATTGGGGTCAAATCGAAAAAATGAGTCAGGTTGCTAAGAATTTTCAACAGTCCATTCAGATTACTTTGTTGCACGAATTGGGGCATCATCTTCATGCCGAGTTAAAAGAATTGGGTTCTTCGGAATTTGGGGTTGCTTTGCGTTTACCTCGTTCAGATGCGTGCAGTCTTTATGCCAAATCACTGCGACCTGTTGAGTATTTTGCTGAAACTTTTGTGGCTTGGGTGCTGTACCGAAATCAATTGGCAAAAAATGATCCTCTTGGCTATGCTATGATTGACAGGTCATTGGGGTTCTTAGGACTCGAAGTGGGTACTCATGAGTTTGATTCTTGAAAAAAAATTAAGTGAAACCGAACTTCAAGCCTTGGGGCTTGAGTTTTTCGAGTCAGCTCTTAATAACACCCTAATAGAATCTCGATACGATGAAATCATCGAGATGATTGCAGCTCATGCTCCGATTTCAGATGTGCTGTACGCTATGATAATGGACGGTAAACCCGCTTGGCGTGAAAAACACCTAAAACGGTTTCAAGTGCGCTCCTAAATGACTGCCTGTCATCTCGAGGCGTTACGCACCAAAATAATATGCTTTTAGACAACAATTGATAAAAAATTTGTTGTCACACAATCATAATTCTAAACCATATTTGCGTTTTCCTGTGCCTGACGCAAAAACGGGTGTCATGCTCCAGTCACGCACCCTTTGTTACCTTCTTGGGCATAAGGAGGAGTATGGAACACTCAGCGTTGTATATCCTACGGATTTGGCAAGAAAACACCATTTGGCGAGCTTCGCTGACCAACTCAAAAACATTTGAAAAGCAATTCTTCTCGAGTCCTGAAGCCTTGGAAGTTGCTGTGAAACACCTGAATGCCCCTGTCTTAAGCCCAATTCAAGGTAAGGAGAAAAGAAAATCATGAAAAATAAGTTCTTAGGTCTTAGCAGTTTACTCTTGGCAATGGGTGTTGCAGCTTGCACACCAACCCCACCAGCTCCAACTTCCACGCCAGCCACAGTAGACAGTGTTTCAGTGACTGTCTCGAGCAACATCAGCACTGCTAGTACCCGACAAGTTGTGTTTGCTGATGTCAACGGCACAGGGGCGTTCAATAAGAATGTCACTTGGAGTGCTACTGCTGGCGGTACATTTACCAAAACCACGGGCAACACCAACACATTTATCGCACCAACTGTCAGTGTTATTACCCAAGTCACTATTACAGCCACCAGCACAGTTGACTCGAGCAAAACCGATAGTGTGCAAGTGACCGTGAATCCAGTTGACCCTGCTTCAACAGTGACAGGTGTGGCAATTAATACCAATCTTGTAAATGTGCGCGAAAATGGTTCAACACTGTTGTCTGGAAGTGTCACTGGCACAGGCAACTTTGGCAACGCCCTGACTTGGACAATAGAAAGTGGTGGCGCAGGAATCCTCTCGAGCAGTACAGGCAGTTCAGTGTTGTACACAGCACCACTAGCAACTTTTGGACAGGTGGTGCGAGTTACAGCAACCAGTGTCCAAAACCCAACGCAAAAGAAAACCATTTACCTCGGGTTGCATTCCAGTAAACCAAGTATCAGTGCAGGTAAATTTCACTCGATGGCGCTAAAATCCAATGGTGGGGTGTCGTATTGGGGCAGAGGCTATTGTTATGGTTTTACAGATAACGCCGCACCAGTGGACAATTCGAGTTTAGCTTCGGATGTTGTGGCAGTTGCCGCAGGTTTTGCGTTCTGTCTTGCTTTGAAAGCTGATGGTACAGTCAAGTCTGCTGGAAATGACAGTGTCGGGGAATTGGGAAATGATGCGACTGCAAATTATTCAAGTAGTCCGGTGGATGTTCTAGGCGCAACGGGTATTGTTGCAATCTCAGCAGGCGACACTCATGCTTTGGCATTGAAATCTGACGGTACAGTCATCGCTTGGGGTTATAACAACGTTGGTCAATTGGGCGACGGTACAAGCGGCAACTATCGTCTTACTCCTGTTGTAGTGACTGGTGCGAAGAATATTGTAGCCATCAGTGCAGGCTATGAACACTCGCTTGCCCTTAAGTCCGATGGCACAGTGCTGGCTTGGGGATCGGATGATAGTGGGCAACTTGGTGATGGCGGGAGCTTCATAAGTAGCTCAACCCCTGTTGCTGTCTCGAGTGTCGCCTCTGGCATTGTCGCCATTAGTGCAGGACGCTCCCATTCATTAGCACTCAAAGCAGATGGCACTTTATTGCAATGGGGACTAAGACAAGCGGGTAGTTTTGCAAATGCAGATCCAGCCCCTCTTCCAGTTCCCAATACAACGGGAATCATCGCCATCAGCGCAGGAGGTTTCCATTCGCTGGCACTGAAAACAGATGGTACTGTGCTGGCTTGGGGGTACAATAATTATGGACAACTTGGGGATAGCACAACCGATAACCGACCAACCCCAGTTGTCGTAAAGAATTCATCTGGTGCTGCAATCAACGGAATTGCTGCGATTACAAGCGGTGGGTATCACTCGCTGGCATTGAAATCAGATGGAACAATGCTGTCTTGGGGATCTGACCTATACGGGCAACTTGGTGATGGTGGAGCAATCAACTCCAGTGACTTCCAGCAAAACCCGATGAACGTAACACTCGGTTCGGGCATCACCATTCGCGTACCCTAGTGACTCAAAGCCCATCAACACCAAACCACACAGAAAACTTTGCATAACAATTTTCTCGAGACTGCTTCGAGAAATACCCCGATTTAACCTCTCTTCCTCTGTACAGCGTGGCTCGAGAATCCTCCCCCGCTCGAGCCACCAAATGCAATCGAAAGGATTTATGAACACACAAAAGTTCTTAGCTGCATTCTTTTTTCTGGTCATCTTGGCAAGTGGCACAATTTGGGTTCAAGCCCAATCCACTGCTGCTGCTCAAGCTACGGCGTTTTGCAAAGATTGTATTTGGCGTGGCGAAGCCTTCACCCAAGAAGGCGTGTTCCAATTTGTGTCTGGAAAGCCGCAACTCGAGAAAAATGTCTTGACGTATAAACTCACGGGAACATTTCGTTCGGCTAAAGTTTGGCGCGAGGACTTTTGGGACAAAGAAAAACGCTCGACCATCGCCCAATTCGATGAACCACTGGTTTCGGGTCCTGGTGCAACTGATCGGGTGATTGGTAGCATTACACTGGATTTCAACAAGATGGAATTTAGCTGGGTGGTTTTTGGAGTCAGTCGCACTTGGGGCGCTGGTTCAGTTCCAGGTGCAGTTGGTACAGGTACGTTCAAAAGCGATATTCAAACCCTTGGTGGTCAAAATCCAGCCACTTCGCCATCTGTCAGTTGGAAACTCGAGCAACCTGTAGTAGTCCAAAGCCCAGCTTGTGCAAATTGTGTTTACAAAGGGCGATTAAGCACCACCAGTTTTCGTGGTGCAAAGTTAGCCATCAATCTTTCGCTCGCTCCAAGCCCAACAATAGCCAACAAATACGTGGCTCGAGGTACGGTTGAAGTTGGCACTCCTGTCAAAGGCGATGGCAACTGTGTTATCACCGCTCAGCCGTACACCGTGGACACCTCGAGTGACATCACCATTTTACCCAATGGTGAATACTTTGGTTTTGTACGAGCTGTTTCCGCAGGAACGCAGATGTGCGGCACAAGCAGCAAACCATTTGAAGATGACGCTTTTTTCATTTGGACCTTGAATCGTCAAGCCATGCTGAAAAACCCTGTGCTGCAAAACAATAAAATCCAAGGCTCGAATCTGGTGGATGCTAAGCAAGGCGATCAGAAACTCGAGTGGGATTTAAGCCTTGAACGAGCAGATGCCAGCCAACCAAGCACCACCCCAACCAGTACAGCCAGCACAGGATTCTGCCCCACCTGCGCTTGGCGCGGCACAGGCAAAGGTTTCACCACCCTCGGCACAGATACGCTACAAGGCATGATGACCTTTGAAGCCACCATCGAACTACAACCGATTCGCAGCGATGACCGCACCGTGACTTACGATGCCACAGGCACAATCAATGCCAAACCAATTCTCGAGCCTGTTCAAGTTGTAGCCACTGAATGCACCACCACTGCACCCGCACAGACTGTGCCATTCAAAAACGTTGTGACCATCAATCGAACCACCCTGACGTACACCAGCCTCATTTTGGCATTGATTCCAGTGCAAATGACTTGCAAAGACCCCATGTTTAGCATGTTCGGTCGGCAAAATGGGGTGGCGGTCTTAAGAACAGG
>JAAFJQ010000151.1 GCA_013298185.1 Deinococcales bacterium | reverse complement strand
TTTGCGAATGGCTGAAGCCAGCAAAAAAAGCCATTTCTATCAATTCGCGCTCGGCTGAACTCAAATCCAGCATGGCGCGGCTGAGCATGGCTTGCTCGAGCGGATCTTGATTTGGCTCGAGTGCAAAATCGTGCAGTGCTTCAAAGTGATCGGTGCGCCGCGCCGTGCGGCGACGCAAAGCATCAATGCTGGCATGATGGGCAATCGTCATAATCCAACTGGCAGCACTGCCACGTTGTTCAAAAAACGCATCAGCGTGTTCCCAGAGTTTGATAAAAACCTCTTGGGTGATGTCATCAGCGTCTTCAGTCCCACCAAGAATACGCCGTGCCAGAGAATGAATCCGTCTCGAGAATCGCTGATACAGTTCGCTCAGCGCCGCTTCATTGCCGCCAGCCATTTGTGCCAGCAAAAACGCATCGCTGCTGCTTGGCATCTCGCTTGGTGGCGTCGGCATGAAAGAAGTATAAGCACAAAATTCCAAAAACGATAACATCAACTGGTATACGTAAAAGCTAAGCCGTTTGGATGTTGGGTAAATCATCCCTATTTCGATGTCGGATAAATCATCCCTATTTCGATGTTGGATAAATCATCCCTATTTCGATGTCGGGTAAATCATCCCCAATTGGCTCGAGTATATTGTACGGCGCGGCAACTGGCGAAAATCACACGGAAAGCCCGTGGGGAAGCCGCAAAGAACGACAAGATCGCTCGCCTGGGTCGCTTACAAGGGGTTTTATGCGAGCGTTACTCAGTGTCTCTGACAAAACTGGTTTGGTCGAATTTGCTTTAGGTCTAGTTTCAAAAGGCTTTACTTTGGTTTCAACCGGTGGAACATTCGCCACCCTTGAGCAAGCTGGCTTAGCAGTCCAGTACGTTTCGGATGTGACTGGTTTCCCAGAAATCCTCGAGGGACGGGTCAAAACCCTGCATCCCAAAATTCACGCTGGAATCCTCGCCAAAAACACCCCAGAACACCAAGTCGAACTCGAGACTCGAGGCATTGAGCGTTTTGATTTGGTCTGCGTCAATTTATATCCGTTTCGGGAAACCATAGCCAAACAGGTAGATACCGACACCGCCCTCGAGAACATTGACATTGGTGGACCGGCGATGATTCGAGCTGCCGCTAAGAATTTCCCGAATGTGCTGGTGGTGGTAGACCCAAGCGATTACCCAAGCATTTTAGAAAATCTCGAGCCGAGTTTAGAAAATCTCGAGCCGAGTTTAGAAAATCTCGAGCCGAGTTTAGAAACCCGTCAAGCCCTTGCCCGTAAAGCCTTTGCACATACCAGCAGTTACGATGCAGCCATCGCGCAGTATTTCTCGAGCCAAGTTTTTAACGCGCAGCAGCCACTCGAGTTAAGCCAAATCAAAACACTTCGCTACGGTGAAAATCCGCATCAACAAGCCGCCTTGTACCGTTATGGAGCTGAATCTGGCGCAGTGCTGGACGCCCAAGTTTTATCAGGCAAAGAGATGGGCTTTAACAACTACGCCGATGCCGACGCAGCTTGGGCATTGGTGACTGAATTTTCACAACCAGCCTGCGTGGCAGTCAAACACGCCAACCCATGCGGCGTGGCGCTTGCCGACAACCCCAAAACCGCTTGGGAACGCGCTCGAGATGCCGATACTTTATCGGTTTTTGGTGGTGTGGTCGCCCTGAACCGCCCAGTGACCCTCGAGGTGGCTCTGAGTACCAAAGGCACATTCCTTGAGGTGCTGATAGCCCCTGAAATCACACCAGAAGCCCTTGAATGGTTCGCCGCGAAAAAACCGGACTTGCGGGTTTTAAGTGCCGGCAAAAGCCAATGCTCGAGCCTCGAGTACAAACAACTAACAGGTGGGTTCTTGGTTCAAAACCGTGATGCTCGGGTCTGGACAGACCTATGCCCAGAAGTGGTCACCAAACGCCAACCCACCGAGCAAGAATGGCAAGACCTCGAGTTTGCTTTTTATGTCGGTAAACACGCCAGAAGCAACAATGTGGTGCTAGCCAAACATGGGGCAACGGTTGGCATTGGCTCAGGGGCAGTCAGTCGCATTTGGGCAGCCGAACGCGCCATTGCCAACGCACTCGAGCAGGCTCAAGGTGCGGTGCTGACCTCCGAGGCTTTTTTTCCATTTGATGATGTGGTGCGCTTAGCCGCCAAAGCAGGCGTCACCGCCATACTGCAACCGGGCGGCGCTAAGCGCGATGCCGAAGTGATCGCCGCTTGTGATGAACTTGGTGTAGCAATGGTACTGACTGGCTCGAGACACTTTAAGCACTAAATCGAGTGTTCAGATTTCCAAATGACTTTTGAACAATCAATTAAAGTGAATCTACGACAAAAAGCTAAACAATCGCAAACGTATGCAAGTTTGATTCATCCTTAAATTATGGTATCTTTCATACCACCATGACATACCACCAAAACCAGTCAGTAAAAGTAAAAGTGACACATACGCTTCGTAAAAAAACCCATGAAGCAATCCGTGCTTTGGTTGCGGTTGGAAAAGTCAGCGATGTCTCCAGTTTTATAGAAGATGCTGTCAACAAAGCACTACAAGAGCAAGAGCAGTTACATCTTCAACTTGAATTAGAGGCTTTTGAAAATGCTGAATACAGGGCTGAAGTCGCAACGTATGGCAATACTGGACTCGAGGACATCCAACCTTTTCTTGGTGAAAAACAGTGAAACGCGGTGAAATTTGGCAAACCAAATTCGACCCTGCTTTGCAAAGTGAAGGAAGCGGAGAAAGATCAGCCATCATCATCAGCATAGACCAACTCAACGATTCAAAAATGCCACTGGTCACAACCATTTTACTCACCACCAGCCAGCCTCGAGTCGAAGGACGGCTTAATATTCGGATTGAACCTAGCCATGAAAACGGACTGACCAAAACATCTTGGGCGCAACCACACATCACCCGAAGTATGAACAAACAGCGACTCTTGTTTTTGCGAGGAAGACTAGGCACAGACGACCTGACTCGAGTGGAACAGGCACTTCGTTCGGTGTTAGGCTTGTAGCATGGATATTCTGCCGCTTCTCGAGAAATTACAAGCCATTGCCAAAGAAGGACTGTATTACACCAAAGACGTGTATGACCGTCAGCGTTACGAGAAACTGCTCGAGCTGACCGCTGAGTATTTCGGGCAGATTCTTGAGATACCAACAAATGAGGTTCGAGAAGACCTCAAAAAAGACCTTGGAAAACTTGGCATCTTCCCAATTCTTGGTTCAGTTGCGGCAATTTTCGACCAAGCAGGCAAAATTCTTTTGCTTAAACGCACTGATGACCAAAAGTGGTGTATGCCATGTGGGTCCGTCGAGGCTGGTGAATCCCCAGAGCAAGCTGCGTGCCGTGAAGCTCAAGAAGAGACAGGTTTGGATGTGCAGATTCTCGAGTTGGTTAAGGTATATACCAGTTTTCCAAGTCAGGAGTACGGCTTGTATACGTTGGTCAGTACGGTTTACCTATGCGAAATGATTGGTGGGACACTGACCAATTCGCATGAAGACCTTGGACTTGAGTATTGGAACATAGATGACGTTCCCATTTGGCACAAAAGCATGGAATCTGCTGCTCGAGACGCGCATCAGGTTTGGCTTAAGCGGCAGGCTTTGGGCGCTTTGGATTAATCAGGTTACTCAGCAACGCCATAATCCCAATCAGCAAACCCAATCCAAGCGGCACGCCAATCAAAGCACCCACAATCCAACTTAAACGACTGACTTCTGGATTGGGCAACTCGAGCGGGAAACGCCCTTCGGTGACGGATTTACCAACGCCAAGCGTGTACTGCCCGTGCAGATTTTGGTCAGAAGTTTTGACTTTGGCAATTAAGTTCCATTCGCCCTCGGGCAGATTCAAAGTTCCCTTAAAGACGTTTTTCTCGAGACGCTGCATGTTGGCTTTGACCGTATTACCAGAATCACCAATCGCATCAAACTCGAGGGTGTCAGCAGCCAGTGGCTTTGTGCCGTTGGCATCTGAGATTCGGGCAATGATTGTGCCACCATCAGGATCATATTCAAACTCGAGGATGCCTTGTCGGGCGGTATGGTCAGGTACAGACACGGTATTTTGATTCGCAAAGGCAAAACTCGAGAAGAAAAACAACAGATAAATCAACCACATGTTTTCTAGTTTAGGGATTTCACTCGAGGTGAATGACCCCTTGCATAAACTATCAGCTTTCATGTATAATTATGCAGGAAATGAATATCGTATCTACCACCTGACGACCCGCATAACCTCGAGACTCCTCCACTCGAGGTACTTGTGTATGGTCAAGGGTGGTTTATGCTGGTGTATGGCACTCCCCCTCGCTTCGCTCGACCCTTCTTACTCACAAAACAGCACCTAACGGGCTGTTCGCGCCTCAAAGAGGGGTGCTAAAAAACAAAACCGATCTAGGAGAAACAAGCATGTCAAAGAAAAAAGTGGTACTTGCCTACAGTGGTGGACTCGATACAAGCATGATTTTGAAGTGGTTGCAACTCGAGCGGGATTATGAAGTGGTTTGTTTCACCGCCGATATTGGACAAGGCGAAGAAGTTGAAGAGGCTCGAGTCAAGGCGCTGAACACCGGCGCAGTGGCAGCCTATGCGCTTGATCTGCGCGAGGAGTTTGTCAAGGACTTTGTGTTTCCAATGCAGCGATCATCGGCGCTGTACGAAGGATATTACCTGCTCGGGACCAGCATTGCTCGTCCATTGATTGCAAAGCATTTGGTGGACATTGCTTTCAAGGAAAAAGCCGAAGCCATTTCGCACGGCGCGACAGGCAAAGGCAACGACCAAGTGCGGTTTGAGGTCAGTGCTTACGCCCTGAACCCAGAAATCAAAATCGTTGCCCCTTGGCGCGAATGGGGTCCTGCTGGACGCAAAGAACTGATGGAATTTGCCGCTAAGCACAACATTCCCGTGCCAGTCAGTGCTTCTAAGCCATACAGTGTAGACTCGAATTTACTGCACAACAGCTTTGAAGGCGGGATACTCGAGGATCCTTGGGCAGAACCACCACGCGGTATGATGAAGATGACGCAGCCCATCGAGGACACACCAGATGTCCCCGAGTATGTTGAAATTGAATTTGTTGGCGGCGACCCTGTGAGCATCAACGGTGAGAAATTCAGCCCCGCCGATTTACTGGCTCGAGCCAATGCAATAGCTGGCGCTCATGGAATTGGGGTTGTGGATTTGGTCGAGAACCGCTTTGTGGGCATGAAATCTCGAGGGGTCTACGAAACACCGGGCGGAACGCTGTTGTACCACGCTCGTCGAGCAGTTGAGAGCATTACCTTAGACCGTGAAGTGCTACACACAAGGGACTCCATGCAAGCCAAGTATTCCGAATTGGTTTACAACGGATTTTGGTTCACCGCCGAGCGCGAAGCGATGCAAGTCTACTTTGACCATGTGGCAAAAAACGTGACGGGCATTGCCCGAATGAAAATGTACAAAGGGCAAGCGCTGGTGGTTGGGCGCAAATCACCGCTTTCACTCTACGACCCGACTTTGGTCACATTTGAAAAAGAAACAGTGTACGACCAAGCCGATGCAGGAGGATTTATCAAACTCAATGCCCTACGCGCTCGAGTCCGCGCTCGGTTGCAACGAGATTAAAGAATACTCGAGGAAATGTAAAAGTATCGTTGGTCACAGGACGAACACAAGGTTCGCCCCTACCAGACACCAAAACCACCGTAGGGGCGAGGCATGCCTCGCCCGATATTCCAAAGGCAAACGCATATGCCCAAGAAAAAAGTTATTTCATTGCTCGAGTTTCTACGAACAGGCTCGTTCGGTGGACTAACCAATGGTGCGAGAATCTCAGAACTCACAACACACTTTGGAAAACCAATTTATACCAAAGAAAATGAAAATTTATCTGGTAAATGGGTCTATGAAGATGTTGACTTTTACACCAATCTCGAGCGCGAAGTGGTCTATGGGATTGTTATTTGGGGATTCCGAGATCAAGATGAACTAGGAAACAAGCCTCGAGAAAACGAAAGTTTCCGAATTGATCCTTGGATTTTAAGATGGCAATTGGGTTTGGACAAAACATTTACATCGTTAAAATCAGAAAACTTAAAATTTCAGCAATTGCCAGATACGCCTTGCACTAGCTATGAATCACTTAAATTAGAGTCTGGGACAGAAATCATTTTTACAGATGACTTTGATTTCATTAACGGAAAATATGTACCTGCCGAACCCAAAAGACTTGTCTACGAGGCGATTTTAAATATCAACTTGGATTATGGAGTCACCGCATTCAAAACCAATACTTAATTTTGAATTGCTTTTTTCTTCCTCGCTTGAAAACATTTTCTTCAAAGGACAATTTTATGCTCAACTTAACCACTAAAATCCGAATTGCCCGACCCACCAACCGACTCGAGGAAGTGGTGCGTTTCTACCGTGATGGTCTTGGTTTTTCGGTCATTGCCAGCTTTGAAAATCATGATGGTTTTGATGGTGTGATGCTTGGCTTAGAAGGTGCAATCTATCATCTCGAGTTTACCCATCATCGGGGACATGTAGTGCCTGACGCTCCAACCCAAGACAATCTGCTGGTTTTTTACCTTCCAGACGAACAAATTTGGCTCGAGGCGATTGGGCAAATGCAAAAAGCTGGTTTTGAACCTGTGAAATCCTATAATCCGTATTGGGATGTCAAAGGAAAAACTTTTCAAGACCCCGATGGTTACAGGGTTGTGCTTCAAAATGCGGAGTGGTCAATATGAATCCCCAATTCTGGCTTGACCTCGAGCAACTTGTCTCCTCGAGTGAGTTGCTTATTGATCGTCCCAAAGGCTCGAGCCATCCGCGTTATGCAGACCTGATTTACCCTTTTGATTATGGCGAATTGCTCGGCACAAGCGGAGGTGATGGTGCAGGCATTGATATTTGGGTTGGGACACTCGAGAAATCGGTTACTGGCATTTTGGCAACGGTGGACACCGAGAAACGAGACTCTGAAACCAAGATTCTACTCGGCTGCTCGAGGCTCGAGATGCAGCAAATCCGAGATTGGTATAACCATGTGGCACTGGTTCAATGCTTGTTGATTGAAAGGGAAAACCCATGAATTCATTTGCTTTTGGTTTTTGCGAGGGCAGGGCGACCACAAGGGTCGCCCCTACGGGGTTGTGGTATGGCTGATTCTTTTGCATTTTGTGGTTTTTGCGGCACGGCATATCCCGAAGGGCAACCCGTGTTTGCCCGTACCTGCTCGAGTTGTGGACGCGCTGCTTATAAAAACCCTTTGCCTGTAGCAGTCGTGCTTGTGCCTGTGCGCCTTGAGTCCGAGGATTTGGGTTTGTTGGTGATTCGCCGCAGCATCCCGCCACGCGAAGGGCAATTGGCGCTGCCCGGTGGGTTTATCAACTTTGGGGAGTCTTGGCAGGCTGGCGCAGCAAGGGAAGTTCTCGAGGAGACTAGTTTGCTACTTGCACCTGATTTGATTCGCTTGGCTCGAGTTCATAGTGCGCCTGACAGTACCATCCTGATTTTTGGAATTGCCCCAATTCAACCAAGCCATGTTCTCGAGGGAGTAGAACTCTCGAGTGAAACCTCTGAAATTGTGGTTGTCGAGCAGTTGGCTGAACTGGCTTTTCCACTTCACACCGAGGTTGCCCAAGAATTCTTTGAGGGAGTGTTTTTCTCGTGATTCCCACCCTCCGCACTGCCACCAACGCCGATGCTGAGTTAATCGCTGAACTGACCCGAGCGGCTTGGTTTGGCAAACCAGAGAACTCGAGTGGACACCATGAATCAGTGCAAACTGTTCTCAAAAGTCTCGAGGAAGGCGAAATTGTCATCATGGAACTCGGCGGAAAACCGATTGGGGCAGTGCGAATTTACCCTGCACTCGAGCAGGGTTATCCAGTGGCGCTCGAGATGGCTAGGCTTTGCGTTCTCCCAGAATTCCGGGGGCGTGGGCTTAGCACTTGGCTGACCAACGAAGTGATGATACGAGCCATCAATCGTGGCATTGAAGAATTGCGCTTGGCTGTTCGTACTGATGAGCCAGGGCTGGTGAAATTCTATGAACGAATTGGTTTTTTTGTTGACTCGAGCATCACGTACAGCCATGCCAATCCAAACAGCCCCAAACCCATCACCATGAGAAAGTATTTGTTCATGCACCTTCCACCAAAAGGGGAATTGCTGTGACCCAAGGAATTTTTGGGGTTGTGGCTGGCTCACTTGGCACAATTTACTTTGTGTTTCAATTTTTACGTTACTTGGATGCACATAGAATGCAGAAAATCATTTCAATGAGCAGCCGCAACGCTTCTGGACGCTTGGCAATACCGAGCTTGTTTGATGTTTTTTTTCAACTCGGACTGGCTTTACTTTGTGTTTACTTGATTTACAGAGCCGTTCTTTTCATTCAAAAAGTAAAGGGGAGTTCATCATGAACAAAAAACCGTGGGGTGGGCGTTTTGAATCTGCCACCAACAAACTCGTTGAAGCCTTTAATGCCAGTGTGGATTTTGATAAGCGCCTTGTTCTCGAGGATATTGATGGGTCTCAAGCCCATGTGAAAATGCTCGGTGCGGTTGGCATTCTCGAGGAAAGCGAAGTATCAGAAATTCTCAAAGGGCTACGCAAAGTTCTCGAGGAGGTCGAAGGTGGTACTTTCCCGTGGCGGGTTGAACTCGAGGATGTGCATATGAACGTCGAAACGCGCCTGAAAGAATTGATTGGCGCGACGGCTGGAAAACTGCACACAGCACGCTCGAGAAATGACCAAGTGGCTTTGGATTTTCGCTTGTGGGTCAAAAAGGCTTGTATCCGAGCTGCCCAGAAACTCGAGACCCTACGAGCAGTAATGCTCTCGGAGGCTGAACGCAACATGGGCATTGTCATGCCCGGCTACACGCATTTGCAGGTGGCGCAGCCGATTTTGGTTTCGCATTGGTTTATGGCGTACTTTGAAATGTTCTCTCGAGACATCAGTCGTTTTTACGATGCTGCCAATCGCATGAACGAATCCCCACTTGGGGCTGGGGCATTGGCGGGAACACCTTGGCAGATTGACCGCCATCAGACCGCGCTCGAGCTTGGTTTTGCAGCACCAACCCGCAACAGCCTTGACAGTGTAGGCTCGAGGGACTTTGCCCTCGAGTACCTGAGTGCAAGTGCTATTTGCATGGCGACGCTCAGCCGAATCTCTGAGGAACTGATTCTGTACTCGAGTTTTGAATTTGGTTTTGTGACCCTGCCTGATTCACACACCACTGGCAGCAGCATCATGCCGCAAAAGAAAAACCCTGATGTGTCAGAACTGGCTCGGGGTAAAGCTGGACGGGTTTTCGGGGATTTAATGGCACTGCTGACCGTGGTCAAAGGCACGCCACTGGCGTATAACAAAGATTTCCAAGAAGACAAAGAACCTGTTTTTGATGCCGCCGACACGCTCGAAGTGATTCTCGAGTTATACGCCGATATGCTGCCCCTTTGTACTTGGAACGCAGCCACCACCGAAATCGCCGCCGCTCGAGGCTACAGCACCGCTACAGACCTTGCAGATTACCTTGCTCGGCAAGGTGTGCCATTCCGTGAAGCCCATGAGGTTGTCGGCAAATTGGTTGGGTTGTGCGTCAAAACCAATCGGCAACTCTGGCAACTCGAGGAAACAGAATTGAAAGCTGCTCATGAAAAACTCGATGCTCGAGCGCTCGAAGTTGTGACGGTGCAGTCCAGTGTTGCGGCTCGCACCAGTTACGGTGGAACAGCCCCAATTCGCGTCCAAGAAGCCATTCTCGAGGCTAAGAAACGAATCCAGCCATAAAAGCAACCAAAAGCAAAAATCAATTCCAAACCCCGTAGGGGCTTACCGTGGTAAGCCCACCACCAAACGAAAAAAAATAACAAAACACCAAATTTTCCAACCAATCAATCCAAAGCGGGCGAGGCAAGCCCCGCCCCTACGATTCACAGAAAAACTTTACGACCAATGAGGAGGTCATTATGTTGCAACTCACGCCCATGGTTCATTTGCCGAACATCAACCCGAATCTTCCGCTTGACCTCAGGCGTGCAACACTCGAGGA
>JAAFJQ010000150.1:8587-10172 GCA_013298185.1 Deinococcales bacterium | reverse complement strand
AGCGAAGTTCTTGACGTTATGACTGTCATTTTGTAGGTCGCGGGCGAGTTGCAGGATGGTTTGCTCGAAATCAGTTTTGGGTTTCATCATTGGATTTTACGGCTTTGTCCAAAGCGCGGCTACACCCAAGCCAAATTCGCGCTCAGCCAAGCGTGTCGTCCTCGAGTACAATTGATGTGGTGTCTTTTGAGTCAAATCAAAATAAAGGTCTTCAGGATGCGATTGATTCGTATTTTATAGACCCAGACCCCGAAAAAGCCATCAACACTCGAGCCGTGCTGGTGATGCAAAATGGCAAAGTGATAGCCGAGAAATACGCCACAGGCTACTCGTCAGAAACCCCGCTCTTGGGTTGGAGCATGACCAAAAGCGTGACCAACGCCATGATTGGCTTGTTGGTGCAAGACGGTAAGCTCGAGGTGGATAAGCCCGCTCCGATTACTGAATGGCAGAACGATGATCGTAAGAACATCACCCTCGATCACCTTTTACGCATGAGCAGTGGTTTGGCATTTGTCGAAGATTATGCTTCGCCGAGCGATGCGACCCGAATGTTGTTCACCAAAAAAGATGCTGGTGCATATGCGATTGCCTCCAAGCTGAGCGCCAAGCCCGGCACGGTTTGGTCGTACTCGAGCGGCACAACCAATATTTTGCAAGAACTGATTCGGCGACAATTCCCCAATCACGCCGATTATTTGGCATTTCCACACCTGCGGCTTTTTCAAAAACTTGGCATGAACAGCGCCATCCTCGAGCCAGATGCCAGCGGCACATATGTCGGCTCGAGTTTTATGTACGCCACAGCCCGAGATTGGGCAAAGTTCGGGCAGTTATACGCCCAAGATGGTGTGTACAACGGTGAGCGGATTCTACCCAAGGGCTGGGCAGCGTACTCGAGCCGCCTCACGCCTAATTCCAATGGTGAGTACGGGGCGCAATTTTGGCTGAACAAAAACGACAAGGATTTCCCACAAGATGCGTTTATGGCAGAAGGTTTTGAAGGGCAGAATGTGACGATTATTCCGTCTCGAGGATTGGTGCTGGTGCGGCTTGGCATGACTTACAAAGGCGAATTTAATGATTTTGAATTTGTGAAGCGGATTGTTGCGACTATTCAATGATAATGCCTTCAGCCTCGAGCAGCGATTTCTGTGGTTCGTTTGGCTTTCTGTCTTTCAGTACCCGCCACCACGGGATTTGATAGTCTTGCGGGAATTCTTCGGTTGCTCGAGCCAACCATTTCCAATATCTGGTGGTGATGAACGGACAAGTCGTTTCGGCTTGGTGCAACGCACTCAGCACTTGGCGAATCTCGAGCATGGTTTTGGTCTTGCCTTTTGGGATTGCCGAAATGATCTTAGCAACATCGTCTGGACTCGGTATGAACATCGTGGCGGCTTTCATTCGTTTGGCTTTTTCAGCTCCCAGAACATGAAAAGACGAGGCTGGGGCAGCCTGCAACCGCTCGAGAATGGATACTGATTGTGCTTTCGGCATTGCGCCTCCAAGTATACAATTGCACCCTGCCCACTTGACATGGAAGCGCTTCCTCGAGAGACTGTAGCATCCGTTTTGAAAACCT
>JAAFJQ010000150.1:0-8571 GCA_013298185.1 Deinococcales bacterium | reverse complement strand
GGTGGTGATCGCGCTGATGCTTGGCTTAGCCCTCGCTTTCTCGAGCGCCCAAAGCAACCGAATCGTGACCCTGCCCGGCACGATTCAAAAAGCCTTGGGTGGCAAAGAATGGACTCCTTCTGATGAAGTCACACGAATGACTGAAGTCAGCGCCGATGTTTATGAATTTGTGGCAGCTTTTCCCAAAGGCAAATACGAGTATAAAGTAGCGATTGGTGGTACTTGGGATGAAAACTACGGTAAGAACGGCGAAAAAGGCGGCGCGAACTTGGTGCTTGATGTTCCAGCCGACAATACGATTGTCAAATTTGTGTTTAACTACGCAACAAAGAAAATTATGGACAGCTTAAACAACCCCACCGATGTGACCGCACCAAGCACCGTGCCGCCTCGAGCCACCCAAGCCGCCGCCCCTGTTGCTGAGGGTACAACCCGCTTCGTGGTGCATTACAAACGCACGAGGGGCGATTACGACAATTGGAACTTATGGGTCTGGGCTGATGGCGCAGATGGCAAGTCCTATCCGTTCACCTCGAGCGACGACTTTGGCAAGGTCGCCACGATAGAACTGCCTGTGGTTGCCAAGAAAATTGGTTTTATTGTCCGCCTAGGCGATTGGCAAGCCAAGGACGGCGAAGCAGACCGCTTTGTCGAAGTCCAAAATAACCAAGCCGAAATTTGGGTGCTACAAGGCAACAAAGAAGTCTTTAACTCGAGGGCTGCCGTGGATGCCTTTGCTGCCAGCGCCGCCCCATCACGCGGCGAACCAGCCTTCTTGGACAGCCCCAGCACCATCCGTGCTTGGCTACCCAAAGCGGCTACCCCTGAGAGCTTCAACGGCAAAATCAAACTGACCATCGGCGGCAAGCCTTTGGCAATCAAATCGATTGGTGCAGGTGGAGCGCCGATTCTCGAGAACACCGACAGCAACGACCCAACCAAAGTGGTACTGCCCGGAACAATCCAAGGTGCGCTTGGCGGCGCGGATTGGAATCCCAACGGCGACATCACCCGCATGACCGAAGTCAGCGCTGGCGTGTTTGAATTTGTGGCAGCCTTCCCCAAGGGCAATTTTGAATACAAAGTGGCTCGAGGCGGCTCTTGGGCAGTGAATTTCGGGGCGGACTTCGCGCCTGATGGTGGCAACATTACTTTGGCAGTGCCAACCGATGGCACAATCGTGCGCTTTGTGGTGGATTTCAACAACAAAACCATCAAGGACAGCCTGAACAACAAAGACATCCAAGCCCCTGCCACCGTTCCTGCTCGAGCCGCAGTTGCACCCAAGCCAACCACTGGTCCGGTGCAAGTGCTTGCCATCAACCTCGAGAAACCAATCACCCCCAAGGAAATCAGCCAATTCATCGAAATGAACATCGAAGGCGATTTACCACGCACGGTTTATGCTCGAGAAATCCTTGATGGCAAAGAATACCAGTACAGCAAAGATGACCTCGGCAACCGCTACAGCAAAACCCAAACCACCTTTAAGGTCTGGTCGCCTGTCTCGAGCAGCGTTGAACTGTTTGTGTTTGACAACCTAATCGATGGTCCAAGCGAGATTCTGGACATGCAGCGCGGCACAGGTGGCGTTTGGTTCGCCACCGTCAAAGGCGATTTGCACGGCAAGTATTACCAGTATCGCCTGAAGTCCTACAACCAAACTCGAGTTGCCGCCGACATAAATAGCTACGCTGCCAGCGCTGATTCCACCCGCAGCATGGTGGTGGATTTAAGCCGCACCAACCCGAAGAACTGGAAATTGCCCAAGCCAATGGTGCGCCCACAAACCGAAAGCATTCTTTACGAACTCCATGTGCGTGACCTGACCAGCGATGCCTCGAGTGGCGTGCCAGCCAACTTGCGCGGCAAGTACCTCGGCTTTGCTCGCACAGGCACCAAAGCCCCCAATGGCTCGAGTAGCGGCTTGGATTACCTCAAGAACCTTGGTGTGACCGATTTGCATATTCTGCCAATCCAGAACTTCAACCCAAAGAACTCTGGGGTTTATAACTGGGGTTACGAAACCAACCTCTTCAACGTGCCAGAGGAACAATACAGTACCGACCCAAACGACCCCATCAAAACCATTCTCGAGACCAAAACCATGTTCCAAGCCATCCGAGACGCTGGAATGCGCGTGGTCATGGATGTGGTCTACAATCACACCGTACCAGCTCGAGGTGAAGAAAGTGCCTTCTGGGAGACCGTGCCGTACTATTACTTCCGCACCAACGACCAAGGACAAGTGCTGAACGAATCTGGTGTGGGCAATGCCATGCACGACGAGCGCCCAATGGTTCGCAAGTACATCCGTGACAGCGTGGTCTTCTGGACTAAGGAGTACGGCGTGGATGGCTACCGCTTTGACCTGATTGGCATGTTCACCAAAGGCACAGTGCAAGACTTCACCAAAGCCCTTCGAGCCATTCGCCCCGACATTGTGCTGTACGGCGAACCATGGACAGGCGGCGGACCAACCCGCTTTGGCAAAGGCGCTCAGCGCGGCACGGAATTCGCAGTCTTCAACGACAACATCCGCAATGCGATGCGCGGCGATTTAGACGGCACTCGAGCAGGCTTTGTGATGGGTGGCTTAAGCAGCCTGACTGCGATTAAAAAAGGCGTGGTTGGCAGCATCAACTACGGCGATAACATTGCCGATTTCACCGACAGCCCCCTCGAGACGATCAATTACATTTCGGCGCACGACAACCTGACGCTTTGGGACAAGATGGACAAAGCCATGCCAGATGCAAACATCGCCATGAAAGCTCGAGCCGTGCAACTCGGCGGGGCAATCGTGCTGACCAGCCAAGGCGTGCCATTCCTCGAGGGTGGCGCGGAAATAGGACGCACCAAAGGCGGCAACAACAACAGTTACAACGCAGGTGATGGCGCAAACAAATACGACTGGTCTCGAGCCGCGCAGTTTAGCGATGTGCAGAAATACTACCAAGGCTTGATTGCGATTCGTAAAGCCCACCCTGCCTTTAAGATGACCAGCGCTGAGCAGATTCGCAAGAACCTGAAATTCTTGCCTGACTCGAGCCTACCCAACGGTGTGGTGGCGTACACGCTCGATGGTGCAGCCGTGAAAGACACTTGGAAGCGCATTGTGGTAATTCTGCACGGCACAAAGTCGGAGCAGACCATGCAACTGCCAGCAGGGACTTGGAATGTGGCAGCCAATGGGTTAAGAGCCATGAATGGCAGTCTGAGCAAGGTCTCGGGTAGCCTCAAACTCGAGCCACTGAGTGCTTATATTTTGTACCAATAAGAATAGCAGCGCAAACCCCTCGAGATGTCTCGAGGGGTTTAAAGACAATCTCACGAAAAAATGAAGTTATACTTCTTGCAATGACCCGTAAAGAGCATGAACCCCTAGCCCGCTCGCCACTTGTTGAAGTGGTTTTTGAGTTGCGCTATGTCGCTGCTGTTTCAAGCAGTGAGGTTCGTACTCGTCTATTAGAACAACTTACCATGTTTAAGAATGAAGAATTTTTAAATACACAACAAGTTGTTTTTGAAGTGAAATCAGATGAAATTCGTAAAATTCCTTTGGACGAAGAGCCAATTGATTTGATTCAACACCGGTATCGTGATTCGGAAACGAATTCTTTTTTGCAATTTGGTAATGGTATCATCAGCTTTAATGTTTTGCAGTATTCACGATTTACTGATTTTTTTGATACTGCCCATCTGATCCTTAGTTCACTTCATGAAATGCAAGTCCTCAGCGCTTACCGAGGACTTTCTTTACGCTACATTAACCACTTTGAGTTGCAGCAAAACCCCAATCCTGAACGTGTATTTGCTTGGTTAGCTCCTATGCCAAAAGCATGGAATGCAACTTTACCTATACAAAATTTACAGCAGACCGTTTTACGTTCAGGTGAAGACTTGCAAATAGTTACAATTGCTTATCCACAAACGAATCAACAAGCCAAAATGGTGATGGTTTTCGATATACAGCATCGAATAGACTTTGTTTTGCCAGTTGAGCCAAATTTGCAACAAATACACAATTGGCTATACGAAGCTCATGATAAAGTATCGGAAACATTCCAAGGAGCGCTAAGACCTGATTTCTACGAGGAGCTAAAATGATCATTCCTCTTGACTATGATTGCTACAAGCCAACGATTGCTAGGGCTATTATCTCTGTGTCCCAGTTTCAGCACCAGCAAGGATTGCCAACGTCTTTACCTTATCGTCAGTTCGTGCCAGATGCAGCAAGCATTTTGCGTGCCGCTAAGCATAGTCAATATCATGGATTTCAAATTAGTTCAACTGAACTCGCCTCATCGGCAAATCGCTACTTAAAAGAGTCGCGTTGGGGGCAAGCCTGTCGAGAAATGTTTTATGAGTTAGTAGAAACAGACGCTGACGTTTTGTTTGGTCTGATTCGTAGTCGTGTCTTAAAGCCAAGCACTTTGACTTTTGCGGCGGAAACCCTAGGGCAAGCAAAAGCGCAAGTGGAAATTTTGGAGTTATTGCTCGAATTACTAAAACACGATTCACCTGTTGTTCGAGAGGGTGCTATTTACGGACTTTCTGTATATCATGCTGAACGAAAGGTTCGAGAAGAATTGCGTCGAATTGCTTCTCAAGATGCAAATGTGGGTGTTCGTGAAGCAGCACTCGAAGCGCTTGGGGAATAATGGCAGCTCAATTGGTTCGGATTATCAAGCGTCGAAGTTCATTTAATCTTGATAGGGACGAATTTTACAGAGTTGAGTTTTTGAATGACCAAGGTGAGCCAGATTTGAGTTTGTCTGTTTTTGAGATTGATCCCAACTTAAATTTAATTCAACTTCAAACAGAGCAACTGGTTGGAATCGGCATTAACCCAGACCAGCGTTGCAGTGTCCATTTGGATGGACTGTCAGGCTGGTCTGGAGTTTTGAAAACTCCAACTACGAATCGCGTGTTTAACTTCAAATTTGCAAGTGACACACATAGAGAATTACAGTTTGTAAACAATCAAGTGTTGTTAGAATTCGTATTTGCTCTTCAAAGTAATCTACAGAATCACCGACTGGTAGATGTATCAAAAACGATGATGAAAAGCTATGCACTTCAACAACTGGATAAACACGATGAAGAGTGGACGCAGGTCGCAAAGAACTCAGAAAAATTTCAAATATGGATAACCAAATGAAAATGAAATATCCCATTTGGTCTGATGTCTTTAATGTTCATCATTCATGATGGCATTGAATCCAGCAATCTGTCGTCCTTTTCATACAATGCCAGCATGAAGCATTGGCTGGGTGTATCACTCCTCAGCTGCTTCGTAAATGTCGTCCACAGCAAATTGTAACGCCAAAAACTATGAACCCGTCGGGAATCGAAACTCGAGGCTCGAGCCTTGGTCGGGTTGGCTGCTGACTTGCATCTCACCACCTGCCAATGCCACTCGCTCGCGCATTCCCGCTAAACCAAGATGACCCTCGAGTAATAAATTGCCTTGCTGCCCTGCAAAGCCGCGTCCGTCGTCTTCGACCAGCACCTCGAGTGATTGTTCTAAGAAGCGCAGGCGCACCGCGCAGTGCTTGGCATGAGCGTGTTTTTCGATGTTGGTTAGGGCTTCTTGCACCACACGGTAAATCGTTAGCTCGAGAGCGGTTTCTAAGCGGCGTTCCGTGCCTTGAACTTCCAAACGAGCATCGGTGCTGCACTGTTCACACAGCCACTCGAGGGCGGGTATCAAGCCGAGGTCATCCAAGGCACTCGGGCGAAGATTGCGGCTGAAACGGCGCACACTGCCAATAGCGGCATCCACATCAGCGCGGATGTCACGCACTCGGGCTTGGGCATCTGGTGTGGGCATGGTGGTCAGAGCTGACTCGAGGCGGTCTAAGCGGCGGGTGATGGCGACCAAGGTTTGAGCCGTATCATCGTGCAATTCCCTTGCAATGCGGCGGCGTTCTTCTTCTTGGGCTTGGGTGAACAAACTGAGGAAACTGCGTAACTCCGAGGCTCGAGCTTGGGCTTGTCCGCGTCCTTCGATTTCAAGCGCCAATTTTTGCTGCTCTGAGAGATCCCTGGCAATCACCAAACCACCTTGAAGCTCGCCTTCGCGGTAGAGCGCCGATAACTTGATCTCGAGCGTTGCCAGTGTGCCATCCGCTCGAAGCACTTGAGCGGTAAACGTACTGGAAATCTGTTCGCGCATGGTGCGCCACGCGGTTTGGGCTGCCAAAGCACTTTGAGGCTCGAGCAGGTCGTCAAAATGCCGCTCGAGCAGTTCGGCAGGGGCGTACCCCAGCACCTCGAGCGCGGCGTTGTTGGCATAAGTCACATAGCCATCTAAGTCGGTGGAGATAATCAAATCGGTTGCACCTTCTGCCAGCAAACTGTATTGCTGTTGCTGGGCTTGGATGCGTTCGTACAACCGAGCATTTTGAATCGCCAGCGCGGCTTGTTGGGCGATTGCTCCTGCCAAACGCGATTCTCGAGCCGTGATTTCCGAGGCTCGGGTAGAATCGGCGTATAAAATCCCCAACACTTGCCCTTGGACTTGAATCGGTGCGACCACAAAGGCTTGAGCGCCAAGCAGCGTCGGTCCTTCGTTCTCGAGCGATTCGTCTTGGGCTTCGTTAATCACAATTGGCTCGAGGTCAAAAATCAGTTTCACAAAAGCTTCATCGGCAATCACAAATGGTTTGATGAAACCCTCCAAGCCATCTTCAAAACCCGTAGCGTAGAGTTTGCCGATTTCAGCGCGTTGGTTTTGCTCGTCCAGCACATCAAAAAAACCAATGAAACTGCGTTCTAAGTCCAGTGTCTCGAGGGCTTCGCTGCACACCCGAACCAGCACCTCCTCGAGTTCAAGCGTGCTGCTGGTGACTCGAGCCATCTCGAGCAAGGCGTTTTCATCGGCGAAGGCTCGAGCATTGCCGAGCGCCACGCCAGCTTGAGCCGCGAATGCGGATAATGTGTCCACTTCGTCGGGGCTAAAGGATTTTTCAGTACTGAAATACAGCGCCAGCACGCCGTAAACCTCGCCTCGAGCCATCAGCGGCGCAGCTAGTAAATCCGACGAAGCCAGAACCTCGTTTTGAACTGTAGCAGCCATCAAAAAATCTTGTCCACGCTCGAGTAAGCCCTCATCCTCGAGACCGTACACTGCGCGAACCTCGAGCGCATTGCGAACTCGTTCAAACACAGCGCAGGTGCTTGCACCAAGCAAACGCACGGCGGTCTCGAGAATCGCCTCGAGGGTATCTTTGATGCTCAGGCTTTCGGAAAGACGCTGCATGACCAAGCGCAGCCCTTCGGCACTTTGGCGTTTGGCAGTCTCGAGCAAATACGAACGGGCGTTATCCACTGCCAAAGCCGCAATCTCGAGCATGGCTTGCCCCAGAGAGACAATTCGCTCAGTGATTTCAGCGCCAACTTTGGTGGTGTCAGCGTACAAAACACCCAATGCCTCGCCCCTCGAGACAATCGGCAGCATCAAAAAGGCTTCCGCACCAAATTTGCGTGGGGTGCTGGCAAAACTTCTGGTGCTGGATTTCACATCGTTCAGCACAATGGGTTGACCACGGTGCAAGCGCTCAAAACTCTCGGCGGAAATCGCCAGCACCTCGTCTGACTCGAGTTCAGGAAATTTATACTTAAAATACCCTCGAGCCTCCGCGCCAGCCTCGGAAGTATTGGAGAACAAACCCAATAAACCGCGTTCCAAACCCAAGGCTTCAGTGGTTTGCACCAAGCACGCCTCGAGAATCTGCTCGAGTTCTAAGGTGTTAGAAACTTGCTTAGAAAGCTCAGACAAGGCTTTGCTTTCTTTTTCGCGCCGCACCGTGTCCCGAGCCAAACGCGCCGCCTCGAGCGCCATGCCACTGATTGCCAAGAAACTCGAGTCAAACTCAGCTTGTCCACGCACCTCAAGCCAACCAACCCGCCGACCTCGAGCCTCGAGCGCCACAGCTTGCTCAAGGTCAGCGTGAATCGGCACATCCTCGAAGCGCAGCCCTTCGCCACTCAGACTCGAGACACCAAGGGCATTGGCAACCGCCACCGTCTCACGGCGTTCAGTTGTCTCGAGCAGCAAACGCACCGATTGCGCCCCGCCAACTTGCAGCGCAGTACGAGCAATCAGTTGCCCAGTAGCAGCCAGACCACGGGTTTGGGTCAGATGCTCGAGGTACGACTCGAGCCACGCCTCGGTGTTCACGGGTTTAGGGAGCATCCCACAGTGAATTTCTGGTTTGAGGAAGTGAATTGTGAGATATGCAGAAAAAAATGCTTCTCAGAACATGCAGAAGCACAGTCAGTCAGCCCCTCACCCCACCCTCTCCCAAAGGACGCGCTTCTTGACCCCAAAGTAGCACCTGTCTTGACCACAGACGCGCACCTGACGGGCGTGGTCGCTGACGGGCTTGGGTCGCTTCGCGCAGGGAGAGGGATTTCGGGTAGGTTTTCATTCCGGTTATGGCTCGAGAAGCCAAATTTCATAACACCAGAACCCCTCTTTGAGCTACCGTTTGCACACAAGTATGCAATCTATCTTTCAAAGACGTATTCAATTGATTTGGTCGAGAATCCAAAAGTTGGGTC